>DLXL01000259.1:0-579 GCA_003448025.1 Saprospirales bacterium
GGACGAGAATGCTTACTATTTTAACCTGAGTTTTCGTATCCGGATTAATGAACGGAACCTGAACGGGACATTGGCACAAGTCATTACCCTGGACTGGAATCCGGTTAAGAATCTGGAACGTGAAGAGGGGCCGGCACAGGGAGGCTTATATGATGTTGGTACCGGCATTACAGGTAAAAGTTTTTACAATTTTTTAGCGCAAAATCTGCAACGGCCGGCGCCTAACCGTTATCGCCAGTTTGCCGGTTGTGATATTATCATTGATGGTGGCGGCAGAGAAATTAAAGAATTTCTGGAGACACTTGAAGCCAACTCTGGTTTGACCGGCGCTGAGATTTTCCCTAATTATACGAATATATCCGAAGGTTTTGGTGTGTTCACCGCTAAAAACAGAACCATTGCCGAGAACATTCGCATTAATGCCATCACGGTTGACTCCATGAATTTGAGTTCAGTTACAGATACACTGGGCTTTATCAACTGATTTTACAGCATTGATACTTCCCGTGCTAGTGCGTCGGGTTTGCGTATGGCAGCCCGACGCCCAACTTTTAAGGCAAAAGAAACAGGCTGGAGGCC
>DLXL01000259.1:747-16847 GCA_003448025.1 Saprospirales bacterium
ATGGATGGTTTTTGAAAGATTAATAAATTAATTATTGCACAAAATTAAATTCTAAAATATTGATTATTAATGTTTTGTTATTAAATTATTCAAATTTATTTTTCACAATTATTAAAATTTGTAATTGTTTTGCGAAAGATACTACTATCATATTTGTATCGTGAACGGTGGTAGTAAAAGTATTGCCGCCCAGAGATATGTTCATGGGATTATACAAATTCAGGTGAGAGAGCAAGTCCTATCTTTTTTGGTAGGACTTGCTAAACCTGAAAAGTTACCGTTCAGTTTATTGGAATTCTCTTCCCGCTTTCATTTCCTGCTTCTGATGAGATCCTTTCACCCGGGGGTCCGCATCGTGCTTGTAAATGTTCATGGGAATATAATTTGTTGTTTAGCGGCCGCATCAAATGTGATGCGGCTTTTTTGTTTGTAGCGCTTACCTTTCGGGCTTTAAACATAAAGCTCTGTACCTATGTCTAAAGCAACTGGTGAAATCAAGCGCGTCACTACTCACAGTATTCAGGCGATGAAGAACCGTGGCGAGAAAATTGCCATGTTAACAGCCTATGATTACTCAACTGCCTGTATACTTGATGAAGCGGGTGTGGATATCCTGCTGGTAGGAGATTCTGCATCAAACGTGATGGCAGGGCATGAAACTACATTGCCGATTACGCTGGATCAAATGATTTATCATGCTCAGTCGGTAGTACGTGCAGTGAATCGTTCCATGGTCGTCGTGGATTTGCCGTTCGGCAGTTATCAGTCCAATTCAGAAATTGCGCTTTCCAGTGCCATTCGAATCATGAAGGAATCCGGAGCCCATGCGGTAAAACTGGAAGGAGGGGAAGAGGTGGAAGATAGTATCAGAAGGATATTGCGTGCAGGTATCCCGGTTATGGGACACCTGGGGCTTACGCCTCAGAGTATTTACAAGTTTGGCACCTATACAGTAAGGGCTAAAGAAGAAGCAGAAGCACAAAAACTGAAGGATGATGCCAGGCTTTTAGACAATTTAGGATGTTTCTCGCTGGTGCTGGAGAAAATCCCTGCGTCATTAGCCAAAGAAGTTTCTGAAAGCATTGATATTCCCACGATTGGCATTGGTGCCGGCAAGGATTGTGACGGCCAGGTACTTGTAACGCAGGATATGCTGGGTATTACCAGAGAATTCAAGCCAAGGTTTTTGCGCAGATATTTAGAGCTGTTTGACCTGATTGGGGAGGCCACAAGGAAATATATTGCCGATGTAAAAAGTGCAGATTTCCCAAATGATCAGGAACAGTACTGATTGGTGTAAGCCCGCTTGAATAAGGGGTAGAGCATACGTCCCTAATAAGTTCATGCGTTAATATCTGCCTACAAATTAAAAGACTGCATATCTTCACGCGCTCCAAACAAGTGATGTTCAACCTTTTTGCCGGAATGATGTTAAAAAAAAATCAAATTTCCTTTTTTAAGGGAAGCGTTTGAGTCTTTTTGTGCATCTATGGACAGTTGAAATTCTCCTCTCTTAACGTAATTAATGCGGATTTTTCATGATTAGAAAGCTACTAGCTCCATTGGCGATAATGATGCTTCTTTCCGGGCATCTTTTCGGCCAGGTAAATCCCCCTTGCCCAACTCCCCCTCCTCCGGGAGCGGAAAATTGTCAGGCTTCTTGTGTATATTGTGATTTTGATGGCTATATGGGCATCAACAACGGTACTCCTTCCGGAGGGAATACGGTTTGTGGCCAGATTGCCATTCACAATGACCAATGGTTTGGCTTTACAGCGGGTAGTTCAACCATTGAAATTACCATCATTCCCAGCAACTGCCAAAACGGAGATGGTTTGCAATCTGCTTTTTTTGATGATTGCTCTGACCCTGATGCTATAACCTGTAACCCGGGTTCTCCTGGTGGTGGCAATGATCCACTCGTGCTGTTTTATGATGGGTTTACACCAGGTGAAACCTATTTTTTGATGTTGGACGGCTGGAGTGGCGACGTTTGTAATTTTGAAATTGATATCACACAAGGTTCCATTACTCCTGATCCTCCCGGTAATGCCCAGCAACCACAAGGTCCGGCGGTAGTTTGCCCTGGCGCTACGGCCGTATATACCATTCCTGATGTGTCTTTTGCAGGCAGTTATTTATGGACGGCGCCTCCAGGATCTTCCATCAATGGGATGGGGGCAACACTTAATGTAGACGCTCCTGAAGGAACCATGGTAACCATTACCTTTGGTAATTCCGGAGGGAATGTTTGTGTTCAGGCTGACAATGCGTGTAATCCTGCCTCAGGAGTCTTTTGTCTTCCTGTTGTCAATCAACCCATTCCAATCACCGTACGCCCTCCAATAACGGTTTGTATTGAGGATACCCCTTTTAGCTGGGATGAAGAACCGTACACCATGCTTAATTCTCCAGGCGTGTACACACTGACCTCAACGCCATATCAATCCTATTTGGGTTGTGACAGTTCGGTGCGGCAAACCATTACCATAAAACAGATCCCCCCAACCAATCTTGGTATCAAGTATGTGTGTATAGGGGAATGTATAACAGTTGGCGGAGAGCAATTTTGTGATCCAGGGAACCATGCAGTTGTGCTCGAGTCGTTTAATCAATGCGACTCTCTGGTAACGTTCTCTTTGGTTGTGATGGATCCGGTAGCTATTATTCCTCCACCTGCCAATTCCATTGATTGTAACAGTTCCGGGGTTTTGTTAACCAGTACCGGATCAACACCTCTGGGTCAGGCAAGCTATTCCTGGCAAAACGTAAACTGGAGTTTTTTGGGTAGCCAAACTACCTATAACGCTACACTAACCGGTACCTATTATCTGGTTATTACGCAAACTTCAGGTGGTGTCCAATGCAGAGATACAGCCTCTGTGGTAGTAACCGGAAACACGGTTCCCCCCGGGGCAACAGCCACAGGAGGGAATATCAATTGTATCAATGCTCAGGTAACCTTAAACAGTAGCTCCCCAACCGGTGGTGTGAGTTATACCTGGACTGGTCCTGGCATTACACCAGCCAATCAATTTTTGCAAAACCCAACGGTTACTTCCCCTGGTATATATGTAGTAACGGTTAGAAATCCGGTGAATGGGTGTACTTCCACCGCAACGGTAACCGTAAATGGAGACCTCACACCGCCCGCAGCATCAGCAAATGGTGGTATTATTACCTGCGTTCAAAATAATGTAACCATTGATGGGACAACGAATGTGCCAACTGCTACCTGGATCTGGACTGGCCCCGGTATTACACCGGCCAATCAAGCGCTGGAAGATCCCAATGTTGCCCTGAGCGGAACGTATCATGTTACGGTAACCAATACAGTAAATGGATGTACCAATACGGCCACAGCTCTTGTAGATCAAAATACTGCGATTCCTGCGGTTTCAGCCGGGCCGGATCAAACCCTCACCTGTTCACTGCCCAATACCAATCTGCAAGGTAGTGGTGATGGTGGTGGACAACCCATTTCGTTCTCCTGGGTTGGACCCAATAACTTTAATTCCAACCTTGCCCAACCGAGCGTTAACGAAGGAGGCACTTATATCTTAACGGTGTTGAACACTCAGAATGGCTGTTTGCAAAACGATACCGTAGTTGTTGCAGTCAATCAGGTTTTACCTACAGCAGCAGCCGGAGCAGACTCCACCATTACCTGCGCAGAGCCAAGCGTAACCCTCATTGGCGCAGGCTCAAGCCAGGGCGCCAACTTCACTGCCAGCTGGACAGGTCCGGGTATCAATGGCTCCAATATGAACAGCTACAACCCGGTGGTAGACCAGAATGGTACATACAATCTGTTGATTACCAATACGGCAAACGGTTGCACGTCTACCGATCAGGTGGTAGTAGATATTAACACCGTAGACCCAACCGCGAATGCCGGTGCAGACGACCAGCTTACCTGTACTAATCCGGGCGGGGTAACCTTAAACGGTTCGGGAAGCCCGGCAAATATCACTTATTTGTGGACCGGCCCCGGTATAGGCGCCAATAACGAAACATTACCCAATCCTACGGTTACCCAACCTGGTACCTATATTCTGACTACCACAGATCCGATAAATGGATGTACAGCAACGGATCAGGCTATAGTGACACAGGATGCCAACGTACCTACAGCAGCCGGCGGACCAGACCAGGTGTTGAACTGTACCGTTAACACTGTGAGTATTGATGCTTCCGGCTCTACCTCCGGTGCAGGTATTACTTACACCTGGAGTGGCCCGGGTATCAACGCAGGAAACGTCAACGCACAAAGTCCTTCCGGTTTGAATCAGCCAGGAACCTACAATCTTACGGTAACCAATACCCTCAACAGCTGTGCCAATACAGACGTTGTAGTGATTCTGATTGATACGATTTCACCTAACGCAGATGCCGGAAATCCACTGATCCTGAACTGCTACAATGCGGCAGTTGATACGCTGGATGCTTCTGCCAGCAGTACCGGATCCATTTACTCCCTGCTTTGGAGTGGTCCGGGCATTACCCCGGCAAACGAAAATCTGGTAAATCCAGTGATCAATAACGCTCCGGGCAACTACCTGCTTGTGGTGACCAATACCGATAACACCTGTACGTCAACCGCTCAGGTTACGGTTACTTCTGATCAGACTCCTCCCGTTGCAGACGCTGGAACAGATGATGTCATTGACTGTGTAGTTCTAACTACCAGTATTGGTGGTAACTCCTCCACCGGCCCTAATTTTACCTATACATGGACCGGACCTGGTATTACACCTGCCAATGCAAATCTGGCTACGCCTACAGTTAGTGCACCAGGTACTTACACCCTCGTTGTAACCAACACGGTGAATGGTTGTACCGCTACCAACGATATGGATGTGAATACCAATGCCGTTTACCCAACCGCATTGGCTGGAAATGATGGCCTGATTACCTGCGCCAATACTTCTGCAGTATTGGATGGCTCAGCCTCAGATAATGGCGCTAACTTCCAGATTTTGTGGAACGGTCCGGGCATTAATGCCGGCAACCAAAATCAGCCTGCTCCGGTAGTGACGCAGCCTGGTACCTATATTATTGCCATCACGAATACTGTCAACAGCTGTATCTCCCGTGATACTGTAGTGGTGGATGAAAACACCGTAGTACCTGCTGCAAGTGCCGGTCTGGACATTATCCTGAACTGCCAACTGACCAATACTGACCTTGACGGCAGCTTATCCGGTGTTAGCCCAACCATTGTTTATGCCTGGACGGGTCCGGCTATCAATGCTGGCAATCAGAACGATCAAAATCCAAACATCAACCTTCCAGGGACTTATAACCTGGTAGTGACTGATACGGATAACGGATGCTCGGCTACCGACCAGGTAGTTGTTACCCAGAATAATACAAACCCGACCGCATCTGCCGGCGCGGATGGCTTGATTACCTGTGCCCAACTGACAGACGTACTTGACGGATCTTTGAGTAGCACAGGCCCCCAAATGACTTATGTTTGGGAAGGCCCGGGTATTAACGGTACCAACTTTAACCTGCAATCACCTACAGTAAGTGTTTCAGGTACCTATACAGTAACCGTAACCAATACACAAAATTTCTGTACCGCCGTTGACGTAGTGGTGGTTGGTCTCAACCAAACTGCGCCAGCAGCAGCAGCAGGTCCGGATGCGACCCTGACTTGTGCCATCACCTCCACTCAATTGAATGCTGGTCAGTCAGCTTCCGGCCCGAATATCAGTTACGCATGGAGCGGCCCAGGTATCGCAAGTGGATCTACAACCACTACACCAACAGTGAATGCGCCTGGTGCTTATATCCTTACCGTTACAGATGGCGCCAATGGTTGTACCAGTATTGATGCAGTGGATGTAGGAGAAGATATTCTTCCACCCATAGTTGCCGCCGGCTCAGATCTGCTTCTTACCTGCGCCAACGCAGCAACCGGAGTAACGCTCAGCTCAACCGGTAGCTCCTCCGGCCCAACCTTTAGTTATCAGTGGAGTGGCCCGGGCATTACACCGGCCAATCAAACCGTGCCAAACCCAACAGTCCTCGTTCCAGGCACCTATACACTGGTGATTACCAGCACGGCAAACGGATGCTCCGATTCAGATGCAGCATTGGTTACAGCAGATCAAAACCTGCCAACTGCCAATGCCGGCTCTGATCAAATTATCACCTGCGCTATTACTTCTGTAGTGCTGGATGGATCCGGCTCTTCTACCCCTTCCGGCACCCTGGTTTACCTCTGGGCTGGCCCTGGTATCAACGGTGGTAACTCCACGAATGAAATGCCTGAGGTACTTCAAAGTGGCCTTTATTCTTTGACGGTTACAAACTCAGTGACCGGATGTTCCGCAACTGATGCCGTTCAGGTGTCGCTGGATACACAAGCCCCAACCATTGCCGCTACTGCTGAGATTATCACTTGTGCAGATCCAATTTCAACTGTAACAGTTACCAGCAATGCCAACAATTCAACCTTCAACTGGGAAGGCCCGGATGTAAACCCGGGTAACAACAACAATCAAACCTTGCAGGTTGATGTTGCCGGCTTGTATGCTGTAACGGTAACCGGACCTAACGGTTGTACCTCTACTACCAGTACCATTGTTGAGGAGGATGAAAATGTGCCACAGGGCGCTGCAGAAGGTACCACCCTCAATTGTTTAAACAACGGGGCAAGTATCATCAGCGGTCAGGTGATTTCTCCTGCCGGTTCAACCTTTACCTGGACGGGTCCTGGTATTGGAACACAGACTACTGAAACGGTCAATGTAACCCAGGCGGGTGTTTACACCTTTACCATTGTAGCGCCTAACGGTTGTGTAAGACCTATCACCGTGAATGTATTGACCGACTTCCAGGCGCCAACCATTGTGGCAGTTGCCAATCAGCAAATTGATTGCAATACCCAGGAAGTAACAATTAATGGTAACGGCACTTCTGTTGGACCTAACTTCAGTTACCAGTGGACAGCTGTTAACAACGGTAACATCGTTTCGGGCGACAATACCCTGAATCCATTGGTGAACCGTGCAGGTACTTATGAGATACTTGTAACCAACAATATCAATGGTTGTACGGCTACCAAACAAGTAGATGTACTGGTAGACCCTGCCGTTCCTTCCGGTTTCGATGTGGACGTTCGTAACATTCGCTGCTTTGGAGATGTGAATGGAGCCATTAATGTAAACGGTGTCATTGGCGGTACGCAGCCATTCTTCTTTACACTCAGCGATGCGTCCGGAGTGATCAACCAATATACCGGACTTGGCGCCGGGGAATACACACTGGCACTGGAAGATGCAAACGGCTGTAACCTGGATACTACCATCATCATTGCCGATGCGGGTCAACTTCAGGTTGAACTCGGTCCAAACGTAGAAGTTAGTCTGGGTGAAGAAGCTACCGTGACTGCCCAGATTTCCAGCACCATCGGTATCCAATCTGTAACCTGGAACTATGCTCCTGGTTGCGATCCTCTGGCCACTACGTTCTGTGAGACCTTTACCTATCTCCCATTTGATTCTTATCGCCATACCATCACAGTAGTAGACAACAATGGTTGTATTGCCCGTGATGAAGTACTGGTTGTGGTGGAAAAACTTCGCCAGATTTATGTGCCAAATATATTCAACCCTGATAGCGACCTGAATTTCAATCTGGGCGTATTTGTGGGTATTGATGTGGCCAAAGTCAAGAAGTTTGCCATCTACGACCGCTGGGGCGATCAGGTATTCTACCTGGATGAATATGTTCCGGTAAATGGAGATGGCGCCCAGGCCTGGGATGGTACCGTACGTGGGGATAAAGGCCAGTTGGGTGTGTATGTATGGTATGTAGAAGTTGAGTTTATCGACGGAGAAACCAAACTGTTTAAAGGCGACGTGACGTTGATGCGATAAACGATTTGGTTATAAATAACAAAGCCGCTTCTGCCTGTATGGTGGAAGCGGCTTTGTTTGTTTTATCACTAGTGGTGAACCAGCTTAGTTCCTAAAAAACTGAAGGCTGCTTTTTGCGCCTGATTTCGTTGTTTATCACTTATTATGTCCCGCATAACGCGCTCTAAACGCCTAATCAGCCCCCAAAATCATCACTTCAGTTTTTCAGACACACTCTAGCCTACCAACTCAAATTAGCCAGATTGGTACGTGCTTTTCCAATGCCCTGCATTGGCGTGGTTTTGTAATGTTCCAGCTCAATAATATAGTATTTCAAACCAGCCAGCTTGCTTTGGCGGAAAATGGAAGCAAAATCAATAGAGCCGTCTCCAAATTCCACTGTTTCTCTTGCCTCTGTTTTAGCCATGTCTTTGGCATGACAAAGTTCCCAACGTCCGGGGAAACGTTTGAACCATTCAATAGGTTTATGATTGGCATAGCAAACCCAATACAAGTCCATTTCAAAACACAGAAGCTTGGGGTCTATTTCCTGCAACAGCCATTCTATCAATAATCGTCCATCAGGCCCTTTTTGGATAAACTCAAAATCGTGGTTGTGATACCCAAACCGAATGCCTGCTTTTTGGGCATATTCAGCGGCAGCCGTAGCCAATTGGGTAATCTTTTTTACTTCCGGGCGTTCAGCAACCTCTATCCAAGGGAATACGATGTATTTCTGACCCATTTTAACAGCACTGTCAATGGCTTGTTTGGCCCGATCCGATAGTGTTCCGGAGGAATTAAGGTCATTCAATGAAAATCCGCAGTGAGCCGATGGCATTTTCAAACCGTTGTTTCGCAACACCCGGAGGTATTCCTCAATGCTTAGCCCAAACATTTTTCCTTCCTTGTACCCAAAGCCCTCCACTTCTTTGTAGCCCATGCGAGCGATGGCTTCCAACGTTGCGGCCGGATTTTTTTCCATGTCGGTTCGAACGCTCCAAAGCTGAACACCCAGATGTTTGACCGGGCGGTAAATTTCCTGAATAGTGGTGGGGATGGTGGTGGCGGTGCAGGCCAGGGCGGCATTTTTAAGGAATGTTCTTCGAGTGGTTGTATTCATAATTTTACATTGTTTGGGTCAAAGAAATATAACTCTCATGACAATACAAACGGTACTGCCTCTTTCAGGCAAAGTTGAAGTGCTTATCTTTGAGGCATGAAGCAAAAAATTGTGGTACTTACCGGCGCTGGTATCAGTGCTGAAAGTGGCATCAAGACCTTCCGCGACAGTGACGGTCTTTGGGAAAATCATCGGATTGAAGATGTGGCCACGCCCGAGGGCTGGGCAGCTAACCCCAAACTGGTATTGGAATTTTATAATCAACGAAGAGCACAATTACTTGAAGTTTTGCCTAACGACGGCCACCGGGCATTGGTAGACCTGGAGCGGGATTTTGATGTGCACGTAGTAACGCAAAATGTTGACGACCTGCATGAAAGAGCCGGGAGTTCAAAAGTGTTGCACCTGCATGGCGAACTCCGGAAAGTGCGGTCTGTGCGCCATCCAAATTTGGTATACAACTGGGACAAGGACCTGAATATGGGAGATTTATGCGAAAAAGGCGCTCAACTTCGGCCACATATTGTTTGGTTTGGCGAGGCCGTGCCGATGCTGGAATCCGCCGCCGATCTGGCTTCACAGGCAGATATCTTCATGATTGTGGGCACCTCACTTCAGGTATATCCGGCAGCCGGATTGATGCATTATGCTCCCCACCATATACCGGTGTACTACATTGATCCAAAACCTCAACTCAATTTTGAACTCAGCCGAATGCCCAACCTTACCGTCATTGCTGAACCTGCGTCGACCGGCGTTTGGACTGCGGCGAATAAGCTTAGGGGCTAAGAGGACTCTTTTATGCAAATTCGCACCCGATTAACGCTATTGTTTGGTTTGATCACTGCCGGTATTCTGGCAGGGGTGCTGCTGGCGGTTTACATTGTGTATCGTCAAAGTACAGCCTATACTTTTTATCAGGGGTTGGAATCCAAGGTGGAAATGACTGCACAGGCAGCTTTGCGGAGTAACTCGGAATTAAAACCGCTTTCCAATAATTGGCTGGCCCCCGATGATGGCATACTCCAGTATCAGGATAATATTAGTATCTACAATAACAGTTATGAACGGGTATTTGCGGTTCATGCGGATGCGCCGCCTGTTTCCGTGAAGGATTTACAGGATATTTATCAAACCGGGGAACTTCATTTTAGCCATTACAACCTGTTGGCTCTGGGCAAAAAAATGCCATCCCAAAGCGGAGCAACCTATGTGGTGGTGGTAGAAGGGTATTTCGATGCCACAGCCATTCAACAGTTGCGCAATATATTGATTATCAGCTTTTTCGCAGGCTTGCTTCTGGTAGGTTTGGCAGGTTGGTTCTACGCAGGAAGGGCTTTGTCGCCGGTATTGAGTATCGTTGATGAAGTTGCGCATATCCAACCAGCCGACTTAAGTAAACGGGTAGACCCCGGTGCAAATCAGGATGAAATAGCCCGACTGGCCGAAACCTTCAATGGTCTGCTCGACAGGATTGAACAGGCGTTTCGGATGCAGAGGATGTTTCTGTCCAATGTCTCCCATGAACTGCGAAACCCATTAACTGTGATTCGGGCACAAGTGGAGGTCGCATTACAACGGGAGCGGGAGGCTTCTGCTTACCAAAATGTGCTAAAAAGTGTGCTGGATGACGTCAGTTCGTTACATGAGGTGGAAGAAGAACTGCTGCAACTGGCGCGTATTTATAACGATCCGAACAGTATACCCTTTACAGAGGTGCGCCTGGATGAATTGCTTTGGCAGGCGCGTCAACAGTTGCATAAACGACATCCGGGATTTAAGGCCACGGTAGAATTAGGTGATATGCCTGAAGACGATCAAAGCCTGTCTGTACACGCCAACGAGGCGTTGTTGCTTACAGCATTGCTGAACCTTATGAACAATGCCTGCAAATACTCGCCTGATAAGCAGGTGAAAGTAAAGGTGCAGTTCAGGGAAAATGGCGAACATAGTGTTGCGGTTTGCGACAATGGCCCGGGCATACCGGAAGAAGAACAAAAACTAATTTTCGAACCTTTTTTCAGAAGTCCCCGCCACCTGGGGGTAAAAGGTACCGGAGTGGGACTTTCACTAGTGCAAAGCATCCTCACACTACACAAAATCCGTCTTTCCGTCGAAAGTCCGGCAGGAGGAGGGGCAATCTTTCTCCTGGTTTTCCCACCCCGCCCCTATATTGCTGCGCAATAACCGGCTCTTAAACACAATACCATGCTAAAAAGCACACAAATTCTCCTTTTCTCTTGCCTGCTGCTGTCATTTTCCTGCCAGGCTCAGATAGCGCCAGTAAAAGAAATCCGATTCCCCAATGGCAAAATCTGCCTGCTTTTAGATAGCATAAGTGCCGGGAAAGCCATTACAACTGACCGCATTGATGGATATTTTGACAAGGTAAATGTTTCTGAAATGTCTATCCAGATGCAACAACCCATTGATCCGGGAAAAACGCGGGCCACAGTGCATCAGGAGTACATCCAATACCTGAAAACAGATGTAGAAGGCTTCACTGCGGAGGAGGCTTCTTTTGTGGAAGGAATCATCAGGAAAGTATATCAAACCTCCACCGAGGTAGCTCCCTATCTGTTCACGGATACAATGAAGCTGCTCAAAACAACGGGCAGGCACTAAGGCGCCGGCGTTTGGTATACCCGGGATAACTGCATCATCATCCCGGCGGATGAACTGGGCCGCAAAAAGACCGTGCCTTTCAGGATTACCATGTATCACGAACTGTCGCATGTATGGTCCAGGCTAAACCCGAAGCATAGGGATCAGGCGTATAAACTGATAGGTTTTGAGGGTATTGGGTATCAAAATCTGCTGATTCCGTCCGGCCTGGCAGAACGCGTGCTGTACAATCCGGACGGGGTGGATATTGCGCAAAAAATTACCTTAAAGCAGGAAAACGGCACCGAAATTTATGCTATCCCTATTATTTATGCCAATCACAAGGGCTGGACGGAAACGCAAAAAACGTTCTTTGCCTACCTGGAATTCAACCTGTTCCAGATTGAAAAACAACCAGATGGCAAATGGAAGGTATTGGTAAAGGAAGACGGTTATTCCAGCGTACTTGATCTGAAAGCCCAGCCGGATTTTTTCCGTCAGATCAAAGACAATACCGGCTACATCATTCACCCGGATGAGGTGCTAGCCGACAACTTTGCGTTCATCATGCAGGAGCGCAACGGGCAAAAAGTATCCCTGAGCTTTTCGGCCGAGGGTAAGAAGTTACTGGCGGATTTGGAGGCAGTGTTGAGAGGGAAGTGATTATGCTAGTGCGGGATTAAACCACAAAGTCACGGAGGGCACAAAGAATAATTACCTTTGTGCCCTCCGTGACTTTGTGGTTTAATACTGATCGTAGTACTGTAGCAGTATTACTGCGGATTCACTTTAAACAGCTCCACTTCAAACACCAGGGTAGAGTAGCCTTTGATCAGGCCGCCGCGGCCGCGCTCACCGTAGGCGAGGTTGTATGGAATGAAGAATTTAAACTTATCGCCTTCTGCCATGTACTGTAAACCTTCTGTCCAACCGGCAATAACGCCATTCAAAGGGAACTTAGCCGTTTGGTTGCGCTGTACAGAACTGTCGAAGATGGTTCCATCGTACAGCGTTCCATGGTAGTGCACTTCTACTTTGTCTGTAGCTTTTGGAGAAACCGTGCTGGTTCCTTTGGTCATTACTTCGTATTGCAAACCGCTCGCAGTAGTAATAACACCCTGGCGCTTTTTATTTTCATCCAAAAATTTGGCATTTCTATCCTTCCACATACCTGCGGAAATGGATTGCTCCACCTTAGGTGCATTTTCTGCAGTGAATTTGGATTGTTCACCTTTAAGCACAGCGTTAAAAGCTTCCAGGAATAGTTTTGGGTTGATATCGCTGCCCAAAACACGCTTGGCGTTTTCGGCAGCTACCATACCGGCAGCGTAGTTGAGGCTATCCACTTTGGTTTTCAATGTGGTAGTTTGTGCAAACGTTGCGCTGGCTGCCAGCAGCAATACAAGGGGTAGAATGAGTTTTTTCATGTTTTTAAAAAGATGTGTCAAAGTTGTATAAACGCTTGTCGGGCGCTTTCCGTGTATGGAATAGAGCCGTTTAGTGGTTATTCACAAACTTGTGAAGGTTCTTCATGGCCGTTTGTTGCACCTTGTGCTGCAGGAAATTAGTCCATCCCAGCAGCCAGCCGGTTAATCCAAGTGCTTGCCTGCTCCAACGCCAGAAATTGAAATGATCTGTATGGCGATAAATAAGGCCATCCTTGAATTCCAACCGGGCATGAATGATATTATGTACAGGTTTTCCGGTTTTGGAAAAGGTATACCATGCATCCCAACGCGCAAACCCGGTATTCCCATCACTTTTTACCTCACTAAACGCAATCCTGAGATCTTTGCCGGATTTGATCAGCATTTCCCACATGGCGCCGGCTTCCCTGCCGGAATTCAGGGTAAATGCTTCATCCCTGAATTGAGCCTCCGGATGATACATCGCTGCCATAGCGGCCCAATCCTTCCGTTGAAAGGCAGTATAAAACGCTGTTACGGCGGTTATTACTGGATCGGGCATGGTTTGAATTATTGACCGTGACAGTGTTTGTATTTTTTGCCACTTCCGCAAGGACAAGGATCGTTACGGCCTACTACTTTTTCTCGTACAATGGGTTGGGTGCGCTGTGCCGGGCCATTATGGCTTGCGGCGGCGCCGGCCCGTTGTGCGGCAGCTTGTGTGTCTGTTTGTTGTTGCTGATTGTTGGTACGCAGGCGCGACGCCTGCGCTTTACGCATGGCTTCTGCCTGATTGGCAGCAGCCTGTGCCTTTCGCATGTCTTCGTCCGTTGGCAATGCCAGCGAACCTTTCAGCAAGAAGGATGTCACATTGGCATTGATATGCCCGATTAATCCTTCAAACAGGTTGTAGGCCTCCATTTTATAGATCACCAAAGGATCTTTTTGTTCAAAGCTGGCGCCCTGAACAGATTCCTTCAGATCGTCCACATTACGCAGGTGCTCTTTCCAGGCATCGTCAATCAGCGCAAGCGTGGCCACCTTTTCCACATCACGCATCACGGATTTGCCTTCAGAACGGATGGCATCTTCCATATCTGCGCTCACGTTATATCCTGCTGTACCGTCGGTGTACGGCACTACGATGCGCTTATATCGCTGGCCATGCTCCGCATACACACGCTTGATTTCCGGAAGAATACGATCGCCCACCTGCCTGGATTTGTGTTCATACAGGTTCATCACCTGATCGTGGAAAGTAGCGATAACCGTAGCTTCCGGCGCAGATTTAAACCAGGCTGCATCCATTTCCGGATCCACCCCGATCAACCGGATACTATCGAGACGGAAGGTGTCGTAATCGCCATCCTGGCGGTGCACCTGTACCAGTTCGTTGGTGATGGCTGAGAAAGCGTTATTGATATCCACGGCCAGGCGGTCGCCAAACAGCGCATTGCGGCGCTTTTTGTAGATCGCTTCCCGTTGAATATTCATAACGTCATCATACTCCAGCAATCGCTTACGAATGCCGAAGTTATTTTCTTCTACTTTTTTCTGTGCGCGTTCAATGGAGCTGGTTACCATGGAATGCTGGATTACATCACCCTCTTTATGCCCCATTTTGTCCATCAGCCCCGCAATACGGTCGCTCTGGAATAAACGCATGAGGTTGTCTTCCAGCGACACGTAGAACTGAGAAGAGCCGGGGTCGCCCTGACGACCGGCACGACCGCGCAACTGGCGGTCTACGCGGCGGCTTTCGTGGCGTTCGGTACCAATGATGGCCAAACCGCCGGCATCTTTTACGCCGGGACCCAGCTTGATATCCGTACCACGACCTGCCATGTTGGTAGCAATGGTCACTTTTCCTGCCAAACCTGCTTCTGCCACAATTTCGGCTTCACGCTGGTGCTGCTTGGCATTCAATACATTGTGGTCAATCCCGCGCATTTTCAGCATTCGGGAAAGCAATTCAGAGATTTCTACGGAGGTAGTGCCCACGAGACATGGGCGACCGGCTTCGCGGAGTTTTACAATGTCTTCAATTACTGCATTATATTTTTCCCGGGCGGTTTTGTACACCAGATCTTCGTGGTCTTTACGGGTGATGGGACGGTTGGTTGGTACCACCACCACATCGAGTTTGTAGATGTCCCAGAGTTCTTTGGCTTCTGTTTCTGCCGTACCGGTCATACCGGCCAGCTTGTGGTACATCCGGAAGTAGTTTTGCAACGTAACAGTGGCGTATGTTTGGGTAATTTCACCCACTTTTACATTCTCTTTTGCTTCCAGTGCCTGGTGCAGTCCATCAGAATAACGACGGCCTTCCATGACACGACCGGTTTGTTCATCCACAATTTTTACTTCGCCGTCCAGCACTATGTACTCATTGTCTTTTTCAAACAAGGCATAGGCTTTGAGCAGTTGTTGAATGGCGTGAACGCGTCGGCTTTTTACACCGTAATCCTGTGAAAGGCGTTCCTTGGCCTCTACTTTTTGTTCATGGGTTAGTTCCGTATTGCGGTCAATTTCAACAAGGCTCACTGAAATATCCGGCATGATGAAAAAATCCGGCTCATTGTTGAACTTGGAAAGGTATTCTACGCCCTTTTCGGTAAGTTCAACATTGCGGTTTTTTTCGTCAATATGAAACAGCAGGGCGCGGTCTACCTCCGGCATCCGGCGGGCATTTTCCTGCAGGTAAACATTTTCTGTTTTCTGCAGCAGCACCTTCATGCCTTCTTCACTCAGAAATTTGATGAGTGGGCGAGCCTTAGGCAGTGCGCGGTGTGCACGCAGGAGTGCCAGGCCGCCGCCGCCTTCTTCTGATCCGAGGTTTCCTTCTGCAATCAGTTTTTTGGCTTCCGACAGCAGTTGCGAGGAGAGCTTGGTTTGTTCTTCCAGCAGGCGTTTTACGGTTGGGTTCAGTTCCACATATTCCTGATCGTCTGCGCCCCGGGTTACCGGTCCAGAAATGATCAAAGGAGTACGGGCATCGTCGATTAAAACCGAATCCACCTCATCCACTACAGCGAAATGGTGTTTGCGCTGTACCAGCTCTTCAGTGGAAGTAACCATGTTGTCGCGCAGGTAGTC
>DLXL01000259.1:16987-17855 GCA_003448025.1 Saprospirales bacterium
CGCAGGTAGTCAAAACCAAATTCGGCATTGGTTCCGAAGGTAATATCGGCGCGATAGGCTTGAATGCGCTCCTGAGAGTGCGGTTTATACTTATCGATACAATCTACGGTCAAAAGCAGGAATTCGTAGATCGGGCCCACCCACTCGGAGTCTCTTCGGGCCAGGTAATCATTTACGGTTACTACGTGCACCCCTTCTCCGGCCACGCCGTTGAGATATGCCGGCAAAGTACCAACGAGGGTTTTACCCTCACCGGTGGTCATCTCGGAAATTTTACCATCATGCAGTACCATACCGCCAATCAACTGGACGTCGTAATGGACCATGTTCCAAACGATATCCCCGCCTGCAGCAGTCCAGCGATTTTTCCAGATGGCCTTATCTCCTTCTATGGTTACATGGCTTTTACCGGGCTTTGCGGCCAGCTGACGGTCATGATCCGTTGCCGTAACCGTGATGGTTTCATTCTGGGAAAAGCGACGACTGGTTTCCTTGACCACCGCGAAGGCTTCGGGCAGGATGCTTAACAGGACATCTTCCAGCGCCTTATCGCGGTTTTTGCGCAGTTCATCTACTTCCTTGAACAGGATTTCTTTCTGGTTAAAGTCTTCTGCCTCAATGGCTTGCTGATTCACTGCAGCGACCTCAGCGTCGATATCGCTCAAATATTCCTGAATACGCTGGCGAAACTCCAGGGTTTTGGAACGCAAAGCATCATTGGAGATGGACTGGAACGCCTCAAAGTTTTTATTAACTTCAAGAACCAGTGCCTGATACTGTTTGAGATCCCGGTCTTGCTTGGTGCCGATAATCTTTTTAAGAAATCCGAACATTTATGATAATGTGGGTGATGTGTTTAAGGATGGGG
>DLXL01000547.1 GCA_003448025.1 Saprospirales bacterium
AGATGAAAAAGAAGGACTTACTAAGCAAAATGATTGGCCCCATTAAGCCGCCCAGCCAGTTTGGATCAAGTCCTGGGAAGTAATAACCGCCAAAATAAAGGCAGGAAATAACGGTGCAGGAAATGAACATGTTGATGTACTCCGCAAACAGGAAGAAGCCCAGTTTCATGGAAGAGTACTCTGTATGGTAACCGCCAATCAATTCTGTTTCGCATTCAGCCATATCAAATGGCGCCCGGTTACATTCTGCCAGGGAACAAGTGAGGAAAAGAATGAAGCCAAGTGGCTGATAAATAATATTCCATACATCGGCCTGCTGCTCAATAATGGTGCGCAGGCTCAAAGAACCACTCAACATCACAATCGCAATCAAAGAAAGCCCCATGGCCAATTCGTAGGAAATCATCTGGGAGCTTGCCCGGATGGCGCCGTAGAGAGAGAATTTGTTGTTTGAAGACCAGCCGCCCAGCATAATGCCGTAAACACCCAGCGAAGCCAGGCCCACCACGTACAAAATACCGATGTTCACATCTGCTACCTGCAAGTTCCAGTTGAGTCCGCCGAGTGTCAGCGTGGTACCCCATGGAATAACAGCAGAGGCCATCAGGGCCACAAAGATGAAAGCGCCCGGCGCCAGGATGTAAATCCAGCGTTCAGACTGATTAGGAACGAAGTCTTCCTTGGTGAACATTTTTACACCATCGGCAATAGGCTGCAAAAGCCCCCACGGACCGGCATTGCTGGGCCCCAGGCGATCCTGGAAGAAAGCAGCAATTTTTCTTTCCCCGTAAGTAGCATAAGCCGCTACGCCGAGGGTGACGAGAAACAACACCAGAATGAGCGTGGCTTTTTCAATGATAAAGCCCAGACTGAAAAGTAATAATGCGGTCATGTTCGTTATTTATGGCCCTTTTGAGGTGCTTTATGGTCGTTTATGGTTGGTGAAAGCAGGAATTTCAACGGTATGTCCAGCCTGCTTTTCCATGCTTTTTCTGTGTGCGGTGCGCCTTCAAAGACTCGGGTAGTCCATTGAGGGGCTGAATAACCTTTGTTTCGCATGATCTGATCCGCCATTACCTGCCATGGACCGTATAAACTATCCAGGGTTGTGGTTCCGTGGTCGAAATAGATCTTATGGTTTTTGGGATCCGGCAATTTCTGCTCCAGATAGTGCATCATTGCCTGAGGTATGGGGTTGTTTTCATTGGTAAATATTCCGGTCCAATGGGTGGAAAGGCACGCAGCCCCGCCGAAAATGTCCGGATATTCACAAATAGCATAAAGCGAGATCAAACCACCCATACTGGAGCCCGCAATAAAAGTATTGGCAGGATCAGACAGGGTAGGGAGTACTTTGTCGATCTCGGGTTTTAGCTCTAAAACAAGGAACTTCAAATAGTTGTCGGCCAGATAAACACCCTTTGTGCGCTCATTTGCCGCCTTCTTCACGTCTTCACCAGCCGCTTCCAGGGCTTTTTGTGGCAAATACTCGCTCGGCCTTTTCTCTCCGTTATTCCAAACTGCTACTACGATACATTCCCGGATGGCGTGTGCTTTGTTTAAGGAGCACAGAACATCGTCCACATCCCAGGCCTGTTTGTTCCAGGTTTTGCTGCTGTCGAACAACATTTGTCCGTCGTGCATGTACAAAACCGGATATCGCTTCCCTGCATCATAGCCTTCCGGCAACCACACGTCTACATGCCTGGCATCCACATATTTCGATTCAAACCACGCAGCCCGATTGATGTGGCCACACTGGATGGCGGGCAAATTCGCCTCTGTTTGCGACAGGGCTGTTTGAATTTGGCCAATAACCAGTATCCATATCAACCACTTGCCGCGCATTATATAACCGTTTTTTCGCCGTGTTCGTAGTGATTCTGCGAAATCACGGAGTGACGATCAATATCTCTTGGGCCTTCCACAGTCCAGTCGCCTTTTCCTTTCTTCTCAAAACGGCAGGTGTTGCAGATGAAATCGTGCACCTCGCCGTATTTGTCTTTGCGCGCCGTTACGCGATAAATTTCACCACCGTACATCCAAACTACCGCCTTGCCTGAGCAGGTGGGGCAATCGCGGTGCGCATCCATCGGGTTGAGGAACCACACACGACTCTTGAAACGGAAAGTGCGATCCGTGAGTGCACCCACCGGGCAAACGTCAATCACGTTGCCGCTGAATTCACTGTCGATTGATTTCTCAATGAAAGTGCTGATCTCGGCATGATCGCCGCGGTGGATGATACCGTGAACGCGTTCCGGACACAATTGCTGGGCAGTAAACACGCAGCGGAAGCACATAATGCAGCGCGTCATGTGCAGCTTGATGTACGGACCGATATCAATTTTTTCGAAGGTGCGACGCTCAAACTCGTAGCGGGTATTGGATTTGCCGTGCTCAAAAGCAAGGTCCTGCAAGTGACATTCGCCGGCCTGATCGCAAATAGGGCAATCCAGCGGGTGGTTGATCAGCAGGAATTCCGTTACAGCCGCCCGGGCATCTACCACACTTTGATCGCTTTTGCTGGCTACTTCCATGCCATCCATAACCATGGTTTGGCAGGAGGCCACCAGTTTAGGCATTGGGCGTGGATCCTTTTCAGAGCCTTTGGTAACCCGCACCAGGCAGGTACGGCATTTGCCGCCCGAACCTTTCAGGGTGGAATAATAGCACATGGCAGGCGGTACCAGCTCACCGCCAATCTGGCGGGCAGCGTTCAGAATGGTGGTACCTTCTGCAACCTCAATGGTTTGTCCGTCTATGGTGACTTTTGGCATATTATTGTTCGTTCAAATCTGTCAAAATTTGCTTGGTGTGGTTTTGGATTTTAGCTTGCCGGTGCAAACGTTTTCTCCGCCACCAAACCATAATTCCGCTCCATGGCTGCTCTTGGCTCATTTACGTGCCATTCGAATTCCTCCCGGAAGTGACGAATAGCTGCGCTTACAGGCCATGCTGCGGCATCGCCGAGCGGACAAATGGTGTTTCCTTCAATTTTTTTGGCTACGTCAACCAACAGGTCGATGTCGCTCATTTTGCCGCCGCCGTTTTCGAGGCGGTGCAGCACTTTTTCCATCCATCCGGTACCTTCCCGACAAGGGGAGCACTGGCCGCAGCTTTCGTGGGCGTAGAAACGACTGAAGTTCCAGGTGTTGCGTACAATACACTGGTCTTCATCGTACACAATGAAACCACCGGAGCCCAGCATGGAGCCGGTAGCAAAGCCGCCGTCGGCGAGGCTTTCGTAGGTCATCATCCGGGTGTCGCCATTGGCTGTTTTGCAGATCAGGAAATGCGGCAGGATGGGCACCGATGAACCTCCGGGTACACAGGCTTTCAGTTTTTTACCGTTTTTAATTCCACCGCACCATTCATCCGAATAGATGAATTCCTCCACGGAGATATTCATTTCAATCTCATATACGCCAGGCTTGTTGATGTTGCCGCTGGCGCTAATGAGTTTGGTGCCGGTACTTTTCCCGATACCAATTTTGGCGTATTCTTCGCCACCGTCATTGACAATGGGTACTACAGCAGCAATGGTTTCTACGTTATTAACCACGGTTGGGCACTGCCACAGACCTTTTACTGCGGGGAAAGGAGGCTTGATGCGAGGATTGCCGCGTTTGCCTTCCAAACTCTCAATCAGGGCTGTTTCTTCACCACAGATATAGGCGCCACCTCCAATGTTCACATAAAGGTCGAGGTCATAGCCCGAACCCTGGATGTTTTTTCCGAGCCAGCCATTGGCATAGGCTTCAGCAATAGCCTTTTCTAGGATGAAAAGGATCCAGGAGTATTCGCCACGTATGTAAATGTAAGATGTATTGGCCCCTAACGCATAGGAGGAGGTAATCATACCTTCTACTAAAAGGTGTGGTATTTTCTCCATCAGATAGCGATCCTTGAATGTACCCGGTTCGCTTTCGTCGGCATTGCATACGAGGTAACGAGGAACACCCTCCGGCTTAGCCAGAAAAGACCATTTCATGCCGGTTGGAAAGCCCGCGCCTCCGCGTCCGCGCAAGCCGCTCTTTTTTACCTCTTCCACCACATCGTCGGGCGACATGGATTTCAGAGCTTTCTCTACAGAGCGATAGCCGCCGTGTTTGCGGTACACTTCGTAAGTGTTGATGCCCGGTACCTGGGCGTGTTCCAAAAGCAGTTTCCTTGCCATATTTTCTTAAACGCTTAGCCTGTTTTTACCGCAGAGACGCTGAGAC
>DLXL01000550.1:0-1099 GCA_003448025.1 Saprospirales bacterium
TAGAGCCATTCACGGTAGCATTTTGCGTCCACCCCATCGCTGGAAGCACAGCAAAGAAGGTAAATAATTTTAAATAGTTCATGTGTTTCACCGGATGGCAGGTGTTAAGGATAATTGGATGGAATGAAACTGTTAAAGTTTAATGGGAGACATTTAAACCAGCCCAAACAGGCTTTGTTCTGTAAAGGGCGGAATTTAACGGCAGAATAAAAGTTTCATTCGACTAATCAGCCTGCTGATCCGACCGTTCTTTCAAAATGCTCCAGGGGGGATTATTGCATCGAATAGTCTAAAATTAAATTTTTAATATTTTTTGTGGAAAATATTTTCAAAATAAAACAAGTTGTTTATTTTTGTGTTGTCTTTTAAAAAAATCCGTGTATACAAACCGCTGTTTATGTTACCATTAGAAGTTTTTGAAAGCAAAAAAGGTACCAAGGTGGTTGCAGCTTCCAATCTCCACGCAACCCTTAAACTGCCCGTACGACAGTATGGCGTTCAAATCCGTCGCTGGTTAAAAGATGTTTATGAATTCGGAGACGGGATAAGAAAGCCTCAACCGTACCGTGATTATGCGAAACGCCCCAGGCCAGGTGAGCCGCTGGAGGATTTTTATCTAACTCTTGAACTGGCAAAGCTCATTGCATTGCGTACCAATAGCAAAGTCAAGCTAAAATATGCCCGTTTACTGGAGGTCTTTGCGAATAATGGTCAGATGAACCTCTTTAACTGACGCATATCATGTAAACAATCTCAATCTGCCACGTTTTGCTTTTCCAGTTTTTTGTGCAAAGGCAAAATCAGCGGAAGCGAGGCAGAGCCATACCAGGGGTGTAGTTCCATCGTCAGTCGCCCAGCCTGAATAGCAGGGTCAGTAGCAGTTAACGCGCTGGCTTCCTCAATGGTGGCGACATTAAAAATATAAATGCCTCTCACATCGCCATTGTCCATAAACGGGCCTGCCAACACCAATTTACCGCTTTCAGCAAGCCGGTTAATGTTGTCCAGATGCCCCTTTTGTAGTTGAGCAGCGGTTGTGGAATCCTGGCTACGGTTTGGCCCTCTTTTCAAAAAGGCCATCACATACTTTTTCATGCCA
>DLXL01000550.1:1211-5830 GCA_003448025.1 Saprospirales bacterium
TTTTTCATGCCATACTGATCAGCACCCAGTTGGGTAGCCATTTTTTCATCATACCCGGCTTGTGAATTTGTGATAGCCCTGTAAAGGTCGGTAGTGGCAGAGGAGGGTTGTTGTTTGGTTTGGCTACAGGACCAGTAAGCCAAAACCACAAGCAAGAAAATCAAAGGTTTTATAGTGTATTTCATAGCTATAAAGATTACGTCCAATCAGAAAGGTTGCCAGCTTTTTCCAACACGATTCTGCCCGCTTCATCCTTGATCACTGTGCCACATTCTGCTGTTGGATCGTGTTCAAAAAAGATAAGTTGTTTCCTTTCCAGCGCCTCTTGCAGCATGATCGCTTTTTCTTCCAGTGTGACAAGGGGGCGAACATCATACGCCATTACGTATGGCATACCAATATGCCAACGTGATGGCATGGCATCGGCAGCATACAGCAACTCCTGGCCGGAATCCAGGGTGATCAAAGGCGCCATCATTGCTTCTGTGTGGCCATTGAACAAACGGATATTAATGCCCGGACAAAACACGGCATTTTGTTGGTCGGGGATAAAGTGCAGCACACCAGCTTGCTGTAACGGAACAAAGTTTTCTTTTAAGAAGGAAGCTCGTTCCCGTTCGTTTGGATTCATAGCCCAATTCCAGTGGCGTTCGTTGCTCCAATAGCGAGCCTTGGGAAAGGCCGGGGCCACTTCACCACTTACGTCGTCCTTCCAGATTGCACCGCCACAGTGATCAAAATGTAAGTGGGTTAACAATACATCTGTGATATCCTCCCGGTCTAAGCCAGCTGCCTTCAAAGAGCCCAATAAGGTCTGGTCACCATGGGGCATAAAATGGCTGCGAAACTTTTCATCCTGCTTGTTGCCTAAACCGGTATCGATCACAATATTACGCCCTTCCCTGGTCTGAACCAACAAAGGGCGCATAGCCCAGGTACACATGTTTTGCTCATCAGGAGGATTTAATTTTTGCCACATACGTTTGGGAACTACCCCAAACATGGCGCCACCATCCAGTTTAAGATTTCCGGCATGCAAAGCGGTAACTTTCATGTAGAAGGAAGGTTAACGGTAAAGCTTATAGTTGTTTTCACCGGCAAGATACCCCAAAAATCGATGCAATCCCTGCCATTTCGCCTCATTAAAGTCATAACTTATATTATCTTTAAAGTACGATTCTGTGTCAAATGCAGGGTTGAACGGAATAATTTTCAGTAATTCGGGAATGTGTTCCAGGCCAAATCCCAGAGCCTGGTTGAACCTGTCGGTAAGTTCAGCAGATATTGGCTTGGTGCTAATCCATGCCGCGAAAACAAATGGCAACCCGGTCCAATTTACCCAGGCCTCTCCCAAATCATATGCAAAAGGGTATTTTTTCTCAAGCCCCATTGTTCGATCGCCAATGATTACTGCCGCAGTTCCACCTCCAATACGATGCTCAAATCCTTCTGTTGCCGGGATAAAAATGGGTTGAATGTGCCAATATTCCCGACAAAGAATTTGTACCAGAGCTACGGAAGTTCTGGAATGAAAGTCTAGATAAATCTGCTGGATGTTCTCTAAAGGCACCTCTGAATACAGGCACACCGTTTTCACCGCTCCTGTAGCTCCGATGCAATAATTCGAGATTAGATAAGCTTGTGGTAACTGAGGGATAACGGCTACCGGCGCCAAAGCAATATCGGCTTCACCGGTCAGGAGCTTTTGTGCACAAATGGAAGGAATATCCAGGCTTAAATCCATAATGCCTGCAAGATCACTCCTGAACAGGCCATATATGAATGGTTTTGTGTTGAGGTAACTTACAGCAGTGAGACGCAAAGTATGCTATGTTGATGGTGGTTGTAAAGGTTGGCCAAAGTGGTGGAGATGACTTCTAAACATTCATCAGATGCGAGGTATCGTTCTCGAGTTCGAATTCCCACCGATTATCCACTAAATGTGCTACATAAAGTCCTGTATTGGAATGCTCAGCGGTTTCCATTTCGGTTGCCGGCAAGCCTTTAAGGTAGGTAATCAGGCAGCGAATGGCTCTTCCATGTGTAGCCACCAGAATCTTTTTTTCAGGGCGTTGCTTTACCCATTCAACAAATCGTTCTATCCGTTCAAATAGTTGACGGGCCGATTCGCCCTGCTCTATGGAGGCGTCCAAATCGCCGGAACGCCAGGCTTCAATCATCTGTTGATACCGTTCATTTTGCTCCGGACTATGATGTTTCCCTTCATGGATACCCCAACTGATTTCGTTCACATCGGCGGTTTGCTCCCAGGGAATATTACGGTCGATAAACTGTTGAACCGTTTGGTGTGTCCTTTTAAGTTTGGAAGTAATCACCAGATCAAAATCAACATGCTGGTGCGTATCAAAAAAGGCCTTGGCTTGTGCATAACCATGATCATTCAAATCGGAGTCTACACCGCTGCCCTGCACAATACTCAGTCGGTTTAACTCTGTTTGTCCGTGTCGTAAAATGTATAAAGTCACTGAAAATTAATTGTTTATAACAGGCAATTCCACATATCCCCTGAATTCCTTATCTTCTGCGAATTCCACATCGGTGAAATCCTGCACCACATGGTATAAGGTGTCGCGTTCAATTGGCTGACGTCCAACTTTTCTAATCATATCTACCAACTGCTGGGTAGTTAATACCGGATTTTGCTCTTCAGAACCAGCCATCGAATAGATCTTGGTTGTATCATCAATGGTGCCATCTAGATCGTCTACACCGAAAGCCAGCGAAAGCTGGGCTGTAGTTCGGCCTATCATGGGCCAGTAGGTCTTAATATGATCGAAATTATCCAGATAAATCCGGCTGATGGCGTAATTCCTCAAATCTTCTACGGCAGTACTTTCCGGGATATGGCTCATTTGATTGTCCTGATTCCGGAATTTAAGCGGAATAAAGGTTTGAAATCCTCCTGTTTTGTCTTGTAACTGCCGCAATTCATCCATGTGATCTATCCGATGTTCAAAACGCTCAATGTGACCATATAACATGGTTGCATTGGACCGCATTCCCAATTCATGCCAGATTTCATGAATCCGTAGCCATTGCTCACCGGTACACTTGTCTGCGGCAATTTGTTCGCGAATCTCAGGGTGGAAAATCTCAGCGCCCCCACCCGGCATACTGTCGCAGCCAGCTTCCTTGATCATCTTCATGCCTTCCTCATAAGTCACCTTCGCCTTTTTAAAGATATAGTGATACTCAACCGGGGTTAGTGCCTTTACGTGTAATGATGGTCGATGTTGTTTGATCTTGCCAAAAAATTCCAGGTAAAATGGCAAGTCATATTGAGGCAATACACCTCCAACAATGTGCACTTCCGTAACCGGCTGCCCATCATATTTGCGCACTATATTCATCATGTCCTCCATACTAAAGGCCCATGCATCGGTGTCACTGCGTTGCTTGATGAGTCTGGAATAGGAACAAAACTTGCAATCGTACACACAAAGGTTGGTTGGCTCGATGTGGAAGTTCCGGTTGAAAAACGTCTGGTTACCGTTTTTTCGCTCTCTAATGAAATTGGCTAATGCGCCAACAAAGGCAAGTTCTCCGTGCTCGTACAGGAAAACACCTTCATCAAAGGTGATACGTTCGCCGTTGAGTACCTTTTGAACAATTGCTTTATGTGCATCACTCAAATGGGGACTGTCAAGAAGGACAGACAAATCTTTAGACATTGTAAACCTGTGGTAATCAATAATAATAGTAAACCTGAAAACCCATTTTGGTACTGTAAGGTTTACAGGTTTGGGAACGTTAACACTAAAAATTTCTCCTCTTATTCAAAGCGGCGTTTGTAGAACCAGGTATTGTCGTTCAGTGTAAAACCTGCAGAAATTCTGAAATAAGTTTCTTCAATCGGAGAATCAACACCTATTTTACCTAGTTCCAGTGCAATATTTACAAAGGAGGTTTGCTGGCGTGGCAGCACTACAGGTAAGCCCAATCCGAGTGTAAGGCCAATGTCATTAAAATTCTTGCCGCTAACGGTGCGTGGATCTTGACGGAAATAGCCTCCTACACGATATCGCCAGCGCTTAAGGAATTTATTGTAGGAACTAAAATCAGGTATATACTCCACACCACCGGAAACATGAAAGGTGTTTCGCATGTTGGATCTGCGCGCATCGTTGACGTAATTCGCCCAGTTTTCAACTCCAAACTGTGCACCGATCTTGAGTTTATTCAACTTTGCATATTGTATACCAAAGGTAAAAGTTGATGGCAACTCCAGATTGCCCTCCTGATCCACACTGGAAGAAAGGGTATCGGCATCAGCAAAATTGCCGTTTGACAGTTGCCCCCGACTTCTGATTTGAAACTGATCCTCCTTTAACTTGAGTTTGTAATTACCATTACCTGCAAGTCCAAGCGTAATCCATCGCACTGCAATGTCGTTATCTTGCTCAGCCCGTTTTAGTACAAAATCATGCTGTGCGCCCAAATTCCATACGAAACCATTAGCATTGATGTCCTGACGGATGTTGTCCTGAAAAGTAGGCAGTTTGATGTCTGAGGTGTCAGTGAAAAGAGTAGTGCTTGAGTTAGGCGTTTTGCCGAATAGCCAGCCAGTATTTGCTCCTATGGCGGTGTTTTTTCGCTTG
>DLXL01000441.1:0-133 GCA_003448025.1 Saprospirales bacterium
CGCTACCAAAGAAAAAGGCTGGAGCCACCATTATAATTTTAATGGAGAGGAATAGAGAATCAGTCAGGAAACCTGGTAAAACACTGGAGTTATTGAAACATAAAGGGAGTTGAACCACAAAGTCATGGAGGAC
>DLXL01000441.1:330-1331 GCA_003448025.1 Saprospirales bacterium
ATGGCTTTGTGGTTCAACTCCTCATATGTTTCACCAATCTACCTTCCGCCAAAGGCCTGGAGTGCAGCTCTCACGCTGCCAAACCGCAGCAACAAATTTTTGGCGTACTCATATTCCAGCCCGGTGGCCTGAGCAACCATTTTGGCGCCCCGATCCACTAATTTATTATTGCTGAGCAGCATATCTACCATCTTATTGTCCTCCACGCGTCCCAGGCGAATCATCACGGCGGTAGAGATCATGTTTAAAATGAGTTTTTGTGCAGTTCCGGCTTTCATCCGGCTGCTACCCGTAAGGAATTCGGGGCCAACTACCGCCAGTATGGGATAATCGGCTTCTTCCAGTAAAGGTGCACCGGGGTTGCAGGTGATGCATCCGGTGGTTATGCCATTTTCCCTGCATGCCCGTAAACCATGAATGACATATGGAGTGGTACCGGATGCTGCAATTCCGATCACAGTATCCAGCGCGTCTACCTGCCATGCTTTCAGATCTTGCCATGCCTGGGTTTCGCTGTCTTCTGCATTTTCCACAGGATTACGGATAGCCCGATCGCCACCGGCAATAATCCCTATCACCCATTCCGGAGGGGCGCCGAAAGTGGGTGGAATTTCCGAGGCATCTACTACTCCCAGGCGGCCGCTGGTACCTGCACCGATGTAGATCAACCGGCCTCCTTCCTGCATTTTGGGAACGATAGACTCCACTAGCGCTTCTATTTGAGGAATAGTTTGCTGTACGGCCGTTGGGACCGTTTGGTCTTCCTGATTGATGTTGGTAAGGATTTCCCGTACGCTCATTTTTTCCAAATGGCGGTATTTGGAGGCAGATTCTGTAATTTTTTCCATGGAATTCACAGTCTGTTCAGACTTGTTAGCGAAATATTCAGGATTTTAACAAATTTTGCGAAACTCATAACAAGCCTTAATAGAATTCAATAATCATTCTGGCGCATACTTGCATCAAGTTAGAAACGCATCAAATACGAACGAATTATGAAC
>DLXL01000441.1:1501-4055 GCA_003448025.1 Saprospirales bacterium
ATTATGAACACCGCAGCCCGTCTTTTTGCCCCGATTCTCTTAGTTGCCTTTTTGTTAAGCTCCTGCCGAAGCGCTCAAAAGTATGTCGAAAGTGGAGATTATGACAGTGCTATTGATTTTTGTATCCGAAAATTAAAAGGCAAACCCAAAAAGAAAGAAGAATACGTAAAAGGCCTGGAATTGGCTTTTCGCAAAGCCCAGGCACGTGACCTTAATGCGGTGAGTCAGTTGAAAGCAGAAAATCGTGCAGAACTTTGGGAACGTATCCACAACATACATCTGCAGATCCGCGACCGCCAAAACAAGGTGTCGCCACTTACCCCGTTGAGAGCAAAAAGTGGCTACCGCGCGCAATTTGACTTTGTAAATATTGCAGCCATGGAGCGAGAGAGTAGGGAGAAAGCTGCAGAGCACCTGTATGACTCTGCGGAAAGCCTGCTCAAACGAGCTGAAAATGGCGATAAACTGGCTGCCCGAAAAGCATACGGACAACTGCAGGATTTGCAGCGGCGCTACTACCCTACTTATCGTGAGAAGGATCAATTGATGGCAAAAGCCCGAGATCTGGGCACCTCCTATGTATTGCTTGAAGTGAAAAATCAGTCTGACAAGGTGCTGCCCAAACAATTTGCAGAGCGTTTGCTCGCCATCGATAAAAGCGGATTGGACTCCGAATGGCGTGATTTTTCTTTCGTGGAAGAAAAAGGACTGCATTACGATTACCGTGCTGTGCTAAAAATCCGGAATATTGATATCAGTCCGGAACGTGTTCAGGAACGTGCTTACACCGATGAAAGAAAGATCCAGGATGGATGGGATTATGTATTGGATAAAAGAGGAAACGTGATGAAAGACAGCCTGGGCAACGATATTAAAACCCCACGCATGGTGATCATCCGTGCGGATATACTGGAAGTGTTCCAATCGAAAGCAACCCGTATTGCCGGCTCGATTGAAATCCGGAATCACAATGGCCAGAGCCTGCTGGAAACCTGCGAGGTATCTACTGAGGTGCTTTTTGAGAACTACGCTTCCACCTTCCGCGGCGATGAACGTGCGTTAACTCCAGAATCCAAGGCCCGGATCGGTAACCGCCCGCTGCCTTTCCCGAGAGACGAAGACATGCTCACTCAGGCCGCCGAGCGACTGAAGCCCGAGGTGAAGGATGAGTTGCGGAGTAGTCGGGCTATATTGTAATTCGGTTTTACCACTAAGGCACTAAGGGCACTAAGGGGCAATAACTCTTAGTGCCCTTAGTGTTTTAGTGGTAAAACTCGCCAAAATCAACCTATCCAAATTCTTTAATTATGTTAACACCATTTTTTGCCGTTTTTTTGCCCCAAAATTTTCTCCATGCAAATTCGCCGACTACTTCCCGTTTTGGTTTTTTTACTCAGCCAATCCTTTGTTCAAGCACAGATAGATTATCCGGAAGACCTGTTCCGGGAGCTTCGCAGAGGCCTGGATGGCACTTGGTTTATGCCTACTGACCGTGGCGACCGCCTGGAAATCTGGTGGAAAGAGAACGACTCCACCATGGTGGGTAAAAGTATCCGGATCAAACCTGAAAATGGCGACTCCGTATTGCTCGAGCGTTTGCGGCTGGAATTACGCGATACCACCATTACCTATATTTCTATTGCACGCAACCAGAACAGCGGCCAGCCGGTACCGTTTGTACTGACGGAGATAGATGAAGAAGGGTTCTTCGTATTCAGCAATCCCAAGCACGACGATCCGCAGAAAATCCGCTACCTGCTGCTCGGAAACCGGGAAATGCAGGTGGAAACCATCGGCAAGCGCAATGGCCGTGAGGTTAAAACAGAGTATGTATTTGAACGCGAATTCACGCCAGGCGCTGTGGAATTCCGGGCGCGGGTAGGTTTTAATGCCCACTCTTTACGCAGTACTGGAAGCCTGATTCCAGGATTGCCTGATGGTCAGCCGGTATTCGGTTGGAAACCAGGTTGGGAGGTTGGTGTTCAAACCAGATTCAAAGGTCGCGGTGGGTTCATTACCATCAACGCAGAGTTGAGTGCCGTAGGCCGTCGAACTTCTGCTATGGCCAATTTTTATGTTGAAACAGATTCGTTACCTATAAACTACCAAAGAGACTTAACCTATAATTCTATTTGGCTCACTTTAGCCGTAATACCTGAACTCACTTTTGGGCGAGAAGGCAGATTCTCCCTGATGGCTGGTCCGTATTATGGCCGAATGGTTGGGTTGAACGGTAAAGGACTTCAATTGCCTGTTGAAGAAAATCAAATTGTCAAGGTAAATAACGACTTTAAAAAGAATGACCTTGGTTTGAACGTTGGGTTCCAGTATAAAGTGAATTTTGGGAAAAAGGATCTGGGAGGAATTATGGGTATCCGCGCCACCTATGGCTTCTCTAATATTGATAATTTGTATGTCAGATATTGCGACAACAACCCTGCCCTTTGCAATGGCCAACTCTCCTTCCTGGGCGCTTCCTTGTACTACAGCGTAAATCTGCTTAAAATTTAAAACGGCTTACGGTAGACGGCCTACGGTGGACGGTGGCGTTGCT
>DLXL01000441.1:4238-4940 GCA_003448025.1 Saprospirales bacterium
ACCGTAGGCCGTCCACCGTCCACCATCAAATGGCTAAACAAAAATTCTATGTGGTTTGGGAAGGGCACATTCCCGGGGTGTATACCTCATGGGATGACTGCAAGCGTCAGGTAGATGGGGTGGCAGGCGCCAAATACAAGAGTTTTGAAAGCAAAGCAGAAGCGGAAGCTGCATTCAAAACCAATTACTGGAAGTTTGTTCAAAAAACTGATCCTGCCGCCAAAGCAACTGCCAAACCGGCATCCCGCTCCTCCATTATCCGGGAAAGTGTATCGGTGGATGCGGCATGTTCCGGCAATCCGGGCGATATGGAATACCGGGGTGTTTGGACCGCTGATCAGCGGGAACTGTTTCACGTGGGGCCTTTGCCAGACGGTACCAACAACATCGGCGAGTTCCTGGCTATCGTACATGCATTGGCCATGCTGAAACAGCAAAATAAACCCCAAATGCCCATTTATTCCGATTCCAAAACCGCACAGGGCTGGGTCAAAAAAGGAAAATGCAACACCAAACTCGAAGAAACCAGTCGCAACAAAAAGATTTTTGAGCTTATTCAGCGCGCAGAAAACTGGCTCGCCGTCAATAAAATCACCAACCCCATCCACAAATGGGAAACCGAAGCCTGGGGAGAAATCCCCGCAGATTTTGGACGAAAACAGTAGGGAATATCGAATGTCCAATGTCCAATATCGAATGTCC
>DLXL01000441.1:5117-7109 GCA_003448025.1 Saprospirales bacterium
GGGCGGGTGTTTGGCGTCAGCACTGCTGCTTGGTTGTAATCGCCTGATGGGCGAGTGTCAGTTATAGGCCTTGACCAAACAGGCGCTTGACGATAAACAATAGTGCTGACGCCAAACACCCGNNTGGACATTCGATATTGGACATTGGCTATTGGATATTCTAAACCGCTTTTTCTTATGCAACAATTACTTACCATTTCTCTCTTCGCCCTGCTATTTATCGCCTGTCAGCCGGCCGGCAAAACACCAGGACAGCAGACGCCTACCCTGATTTTATTCAATGGTAACTTTTTTACCGCAGATTCTGCCTATTCCAGGGTGACGGCTGTTGCTATTGCAGGCGATCGGATTCTGGCACTGGGATCGGATGAGGATATGAAAAAGTTATCTGACGGGACAACTCAGTTGATTGACCTGCAGGGCGCTTTTGCCATGCCGGGATTCATTGAGGGGCACGGCCAGTTCGGCGGACTGGGAGAGAGCCTCCAAAATCTGAACCTGATCCAAACCAAAAGCTGGGCGGCGGTTACCGGCATGGTGGCTGATAAAGTCAAAAATGTTAAGCCCGGCGAATGGATTGAAGGTCGCGGCTGGCACCAGGAAAAATGGAATGAACCCGCAGGTCTAACCGTGAATGGTTATCCGTATCACCACAACCTGAGCGCCGTTTCGCCTGATAATCCGGTAGTTTTATACCATGCCAGTGGCCACGGACTCATGGCCAACGCCAAAGCCCTGGAACTGGCCGGTATTTCCCGGGAGACTTCCGACCCCGTTGGCGGCCGCATTGTACGTGATGCCAAGGGAAACCTCACCGGCGTGTTTGAGGAAAATGCCATGACACTGATTGAAAAACCATTTTCCGAGTGGTTGAACCTGCGCTCTGAAGCGGAAAAGGTAGCTGCATTTGAAAAAACCAGCCAGCTGGCCGCACAGGAATGTCTGGCCAAGGGGATTACTTCTTTTCAGGATGCCGGTGCAAGTTTCTGGACACTGGAGCAATACCGCCGTCTGGCAGAAGCCGGTCAATTGCCGGTCCGGCTCTGGTCTATGGCCAGTCAGCCACAGGCACATGATATTCCCAAATTGGCCAATTATCCGCAAATTGGTCTGGGCAAAGGTTTTTTCACCTGTAGGGCTGTAAAATGCTATTTCGACGGAGCGCTGGGCTCGTACGGAGCATGGTTGTTGGCGCCGTACGACGACAAGCCTGGATTTGTAGGACAAAATACCACGCCACTGGACACCATCATTGTCATGGCCGAAGCCTGTAAAAAATACGGATTACAACTTTGTGTACATGCCATCGGCGACCGCGCCAACCGCGAGGTGCTGAATGTAGCGGAAAATGCCAGGCTCGACAAAGACGCACGCTGGCGTATAGAACACGCACAACATATTGACCTGCAGGATATTCCAAGGTTTGCGCAATTGGGCGTTGTTGCCTCCATGCAGGCCATTCACTGCACCAGCGACGCTCCGTTTGTGGTGAAACGACTGGGAGAACAACGTGCCCGTACCGGCGCCTACGCCTGGCGAAGTTTGATAGACAGTGGCGCCCACCTCACCAACGGCACCGATGCGCCGGTAGAAGACGTGGATCCGCTTCCCTGCCTGTACGCCTCTGTTACCCGCAAGCGCGCCGATACCGGATTTGAATTCTTTCCGGAACAAAAAATGACCCGCGAAGAAGCCCTGCTTTCCTATACCATCTGGAATGCCTGGGGCGCTTTTGAGGAAAAAGACAAAGGGTCTCTAACTCCCGGCAAATACGCCGATATCGTAGTGCTCTCCAAAGACCTGCTCAACTGCCCGGCTGAAGAAATCCTTCAGGCCAAAGTGTTGAAGACGATTGTTGGCGGGAAGGTGGTATATGGGAAGTAAGGTTGTTAGAGGTCATTTGGGGTCATTTATAGGTCATTTAAGGTCATTAGGGGTCATTTATGGGTCATTTAAGGTCATTGGGGGTCATTTGATCATCGTGGGTTGTAT
>DLXL01000441.1:7376-8548 GCA_003448025.1 Saprospirales bacterium
CAAATGACCTATAAATGACCCCTAATGACCTATAAATGACTCCCAAATGACCTCTAAATGCCCCTATTAAACCTTCAGCAACTGCACCAGCAAGCCGCTCTTGAGGCGGGGTTCGAAATAGGTACTCTTAGGAGGGAGAATTTCACCAGCGTCAGCCAGATCCATCATGTCGGCAAAATGAACAGGATAGAGTACAAATCCTGCTTTATTGCGGCTTCGGGAAGCCTTGGCCAGGCCTTCGAGGCCTTTGCTTCCATCCACATAGGTCACGCGGTTATCCGAACGTACATCCCGGATATGAAGTATTTCTCCCAGCACCAGCTGGTTGAGCAGCGTAGCGTCGAGCAACACATTCTCTTCGTCGAGCCCCTGGAGTATTTCCGGTCGGAAGTGCAGGGAATACCACTCTTTCCGGAAGTGCATCACCAGCTCGTGTTTGTCGGCCGGGCGCCGGGCTTCTTCCAGGCATGTTATGTTGAAAATGCGGGACAAGTGAGCCATAAACCGGGCTGAGGTCATGTCTCTGGGCAGTTCTACCGCACGGTTATAGTCCAGGATATCGAGTTGATCCGTGGCAAAAAAAGCGCAAAACAGATGGTCGAAATCGAAACCCGGAAATTGCTCCCGCTGTTCGTGCAGCGTAGCGATGGTGGTGGTGCGGTGATGGCCATCGGCAATATACGTGGAGGTAACGTGTTGGGTAAACAGCGCCTGTACCTGGGCAATCATCGTTTCGTCAGTAACGGCCCAGATGCGGTGTTGCACCTTTCCCTGTTTGAATTTAGCCACAAAGAGCGGCTTTCGTCCATCAATCTGCCCATGTAGCCAGGCGTTGATTTCGGTAACGGGCGGATAGGTAAGCAGCACAGGTTTGAGAATGGCGCCCCAGCGCATGAAGAGTTCCGCCTGGTGTTTTTCCTTCTCGCTTAGCGTAGCCTCGTGTTTTTTCACCTTCCCGGCAAAAAAATCGTCCACCTCATTCAGTGCCACCAGGCCGATGTGTTCGCCCGTAACTGATTGTATCTGATAAATAAACAGGGCAGATTGGGGCACTTTTTCATATAAACCCTCTTCCACGTACTGATTGTACCGGTTTTTGGCTTCTTCGCAGAAGAGATCCGAGGATTCCACCTTCTCCAGGTGCGGAAAACAGGCGCGCAGTGGTTTTATTT
>DLXL01000211.1 GCA_003448025.1 Saprospirales bacterium
ATACTCCTCTTTCTATATCCGCGTCATCCGCGTCATCCGCGTTCCAAAAAAAAATCCTCGTTCCAAATCCGCGTTCCAATCCGCGTTCCACCCCCGCGTTCCACCCCCGCGTTTGAAAATCTGCGTACCTTGCCTGAAATTTTCTATGTATGCGGTCAATCCTTGTCTGTTTCTTTTTTGGGGTTTTTCTTCCTTTGGCTTTTGCACAACAGCCAATTCCGACATCTTCTGAGTTGCGGATGAAGGGCTTTGAGCAGCGCAACCTATTGAAAAAACAATCCCTTTTATCTTCCGTACAACCAGTCAATATTGGCCCTTCGGTATTCTCCTGCCGGGTGACGGATGTGGATGTAAACCCCGTGGATCCAACGGAAATGTATGTAGCGTATGCTTCCGGCGGATTGTGGCATTCAACAAGTAATGGTACCTCCTTCAAACCAATTTTCGATCATGAAGCCAGTATGACGATTGGTGATATTGCCGTGGACTGGACCAATCGTGTCATTTGGGTAGGTACCGGAGAATCCAACAGCAGTCGCTCTTCTTATGCGGGCACCGGTATGTACCGAAGTGCAGACAATGGCAGAACCTGGGAATGGCGTGGATTGCCGGAGAGTCACCATATTGCCCGGGTGGTATTACATCCCACCGATCCTAATACCCTATGGGTAGCTGTACTGGGGCATTTGTACTCACCTAATACAGAACGTGGGGTGTACAAAACCATCGATGGGGGTAAGAACTGGGTTCGTACCTTATTTGTGAATGAAAACAGCGGCGGTATCGATCTGGTGGTGGATCCAAATGATCCCAACATCGTGATGGCTGCCACCTGGGAGAGAAGTCGGAGCGCTTGGAATTTTGCCGGAGCCGGGGAAGGATCGGCTATCTGGAAAAGCATAGATGGAGGCAGTACCTGGGCAAAATCTGTGAATGGATTTCCATCAGGCGCCAAAACCGGCAGAATTGGGCTTTCTGCAGGTAAGAAAAATGGAAAAACGGTAAGGTATGCCTGTTTGGATAATCAAAATGCAAAGCCGGCCAAAGAAAAATCAACCGATGATGCCCTCACAAAAGACCAGCTTAGAAGCATGTCCAAAGCTGATTTTTTACTGCTGAGTGATGAAAAACTGGGTGCATTCCTCAAACAATTTGGGTTCCCGGAAAAATACAATGCCAAAAAAGTGAAGGGGCTGATTGAAAAAGACAAACTTAAGCCCATTGCGCTGGTGGAATATCTGGAAGACGCCAACAGCAACCTGTTCGAAACAGATTTTATCGGCGCTGAACTATACCGCTCTGATGATGGCGGCCAAACCTGGAAGCGCACCCATGATGAGCCCATCGAACAGATGCACTTTACTTATGGGTATTATTTCGCCAACGTACGTTGTGCTCCTAATAATGCCGATGAAGTGTATATGATCGGTTTTTTGATTATCCGCTCGGATGATGGCGGTAAAACATGGAAAAATATCAACGGCGATAATGTGCATGTAGACCATCATGCCTTGTGGCTGAATCCTTCCCGCTCCGGCCATTTGGTGAATGGTAATGATGGTGGGTTAAATATTTCCTGGGACAATGGAGCCTCCTGGATTAAATGTAACACGCCACCCGTAGGACAATTTTATGCGGTTGCAACCGATGAAGCCGAGCCCTATAATGTATACGGCGGCGCTCAGGATAACGGCGTTTGGGTGGGGCCAAGTTATTATGAAGCATCTACCGGTTGGCACCAGTCAGGCGCTTACCCTTATAAGGAATTGATAGGCGGTGATGGGATGCAAATTCAGGTGGATACGCGTGATAACAACACGGTATACACCGGATATCAGTTTGGCAACTATGTGCGGATGAACAAAACCACCGGCGAATCCAGGCCTATCACGCCAAAACACGATCTGGGTGAACGTCCGCTCCGTTTCAACTGGCAAACCCCCGTCTGGCTGAGTCGTCATCAGCAGGATGTGTTATACCTGGGAGCCAATAAAGTGTATCGTTCCTTTAACCAGGGGAATGACTGGGAAGCCATTTCCGGCGATTTAACACAGGGTGGAAAGCCCGGGAACGTTCCTTATGGCACCCTTTCAAGTATTTGCGAAAGCCCCTTGAAATTCGGCATGCTGTACGCCGGTTCTGACGACGGCCTGGTTCATCTGACCCGGGATGGAGGTGAAACCTGGACCAAAATTTCAGATCCATTGCCATCCAATCTCTGGGTAAGCAGGGTTTGCGCCTCTTCGCATGAGCGTGCAAGGGTGTATGTTTCACTCAACGGTTATCGCTGGGATGATTTTGCCCCTTACCTGTACGTTTCCAATGATTACGGACAAACCTGGGAAAAACTGGGTTCCAATCTGCCTATGGAACCCATCAATGTGGTTAAAGAAGATCCTGAGAATCCGAATGTCATATACGTAGGAACGGATCACAACGTTTATATATCTGTAGATGGCGGGAAGGTGTTCCATACGCTCAGTGCCGAATTCCCGGATGTGCCGGTACATGATCTGGCCATTCAGACTAAAGCGAAGGAACTGGTGATTGGAACACACGGACGTTCTATGTTTAAGGCAGATATCTCCATGGTTCAAAAACTGAATCAGGAAACCATGCTGGCTGAACTTCAATTGTTTGATCTGGCAAAGCGGAAATACAATAAAAACTGGGGTAAAAAACGAGCCTATCAGGAAACTAAAGATCCTGAGTATCCCGTATGGTTTTATAGTAAAAGTGAGGGAAAGGTTAATTGGAGCGTCAGACACAAAGAAAAGGGACTGGTGCTGAACAGCGGAACCCTGGATGCTGTTAAAGGATTGAACCAGTGGAACTATGCCCTTGATGTACAGGAGGATGCCGTGAAAAAATACAAGGAATTGCTGCAAACCGAACAAAAGGACCCAAAAAAGACGGTAGAAATCGAGAAAGCTGATACAGGTAAAAGGTATCTCCGGAAAGGTGTTTATATCTTTACCTTGGAAAAAGCAGAAACCAAGGTTGAAAAAGAGTTGGTAATCGAGTAATTTCTGCCGGTACTCAACGCGTTTTTACATGAAAACAACCCAATTAGTTCCGTTTTTGCTGCTCGTGGTAATGAGCCTGAGCAGTTGTCTTACCATCGTTGAGGAGATCACCATCCGAAAAGATGGAAGCGGATCTTACCGGATTGCCATGGATGGCAGCAAAGTCAAGGAAATGTTTGGCGACATTGCTAACAAAATGGGCACAGATAGTCAAAAAGACTCAACCCGGGCAGAAGTGCCAGCAGACACCATAAGCGATGTAGAAAAAGAAGAAAAGAAATACATGCTCACTGCCCGGTTGCTATCAGAAAAGAGCGGAATCAGTAATGCCATTGGATTTAATGATACCACCCAATTCCAATCCGGCTATTCCTTCGATTTCGCCCGTCTGGAAGATTTGCAGGAGGCAATGATCTCATTGGAAGATGAAGAGGCATTCGGTCTATGGAATGATGAAGCCAGTATTGAGCTGAAAGGAAAGACATTAAAGCGTAGCACCGGAAATTCCGGCTTCGGAGATTTTTTGGCAGAAGTGATGCTAAAAAAGAGTGAGGATGAGGGGCAGGATGGGGCAGCAGTTAAAAACATGATGAAAATGATGTTTCGTGATCTGGAATTTAAAACGGTTTACCATTTTCCGGATCAAAAAATAAAAAAATGGAATGATAAGAGAGCTACTGTAAGCAACGACAGGCACACTTTGACCCTTCTGGAAAAGCCTATGGACGAAAAAAGCAAGGCCGACAAGAAACCTGAGGCGCTCATCATTCGTCTTAAATGAACATTCAATCAAAACTGACACGGGATAACGCCCGAACATTTTTTCCAATACCTACATTCAATGAAAAATTTGAAAAACCTTTTCCTCGCAGTGTTTGCTGTAAGCATGACTGCACTCACTGGTTGTCTGCACATTATTGAGGAGGCAACCTTCAGAAACAACGGCTCCGGATCCTATAAAATGACACTCGATATGAGTGAAATGAAAGGCATGATGGATATGTTCAAAGGCATGGCCGGCGATAGCACCCTTACCTCCGGTTTGGAAATGGGGGGTGATTCTACCTCTATTCAAACAGAGGGGGATTATACGCCACCTTCAACCACCGATGCACCGGAAGTAGAAGATCCAATGGGTGGCCTGGGCGAGCAAATGAGCAGCGTGGCTGCAACCATTCGCGGGGTAGATGGCATTTCCAATGTGGTAGAAATTAAGGATACCTCAAACTTCCAGTTTGGTTACTCCTTTGATTTTGTCAGTGTAGAAGCGCTAAATCGCGCCCTCCGTATAATCAACAAAGACAAATACGACTCCAAGGTGGAAGAAGTATTCCGATACAAAGGCAAAAGTTTTGAGCGACTTGGAACCGGGGATATCGGAGAGGAAATGAAAAAAGCCATGATGAATACCGGCGATGAGGCGGAAGAAGGCAGCATGGATATGGTAAAGAGGTTCCTGGCTGATATGAGCTACAAACAGATTTACCACTTCCCTGATCGTACCGTGAAAAAAGCCGACAATAAACTCGGTGAAATCAGCGACGAAGGCCATACACTCACCATCAATATCAAGCCATTTGATGAGGAGCAGCAAAAGAAAAAAGCCAGCGTTGCTACTAAGGTTAAGTTGAAGTAAATAGGTTTTTTCTTTTACCGCGGAGACGGAGAGACTTAATTCAATATCTCTCCGATTCTGCGGTAAAAAAACCTCTGCGCCTCTCCGCCTCTGCGGTAAAAAAAACTTATATAACTGCTATAAAAACCGGTCAGGCATTAACCAGCCTACAAACCTTGTGCTATAATCCTTCCAGCACTTTCTTCGCCTGTTTACGGAAGCTTACGCCATCCGTTGCATCCAGGTAACGTTGAAGCAAAGATTTTGCCTGATCCATCTCTTTATTGCCTGCATAGGCAAGTCCAAGATAGTAGTAACTGGCAGTTTTGAAGTCGTTTTGACTTTGTGAAATGGGCTCAAGGGCCTTGATAGCACCTGGATATTGTTGGGCATGGACCAGGGAAACGCCCCAATAGAAACGATAATCTATATTGTCCGGATATGCTGACACTACTGACCCCAATGCCTGAGCGGCTTCAGGGTATTTTCCTTGGTCATACAAAGAAAACGCCTCGATAACCTCAGGAGGCACGGGTTGGTTGGTGCCGCCTAAACTCTTAAAGGTCATCTTATTAGGGTATGGGGCTGTTTGTTCTGCAATCAATTGCCCATTATTACCTCCGGGAATATAAACCCTGGCTAGTACAAGTAAGGTGATCATTGCAGCGGCTGCGTACAAGTATCTAGCCCACATATTTCTTTTAATGGCAGTTCCAGTAACCTCAGTGGCAGGAGGTATGGTGGCTTTGGCCCAATCTGCATTGGCGATCCCTGAGCGTAGGGATTGTTCCTTTACGGTCCGGGCTATTTGCTGCTGAAAACGGAATTCCACTGCCAGTTTGGGGTCCGTTTTCAAGAGAGTGTTTAGTTCCTCCGCTTCTGATGCATTTAGCGAATTGGCGAAGTATGCCTCAAGAAGGTGTTCTGATCTGTTTTCCATCTTTTTGTCTGCTTTGAAGCCATAAGTGGCAGCGTAGAATTGTTCATTGGAGTAGGTTTGAAAGGTTTATGCTGGCTATTTCATGATTTTCTTATCTTGTCCAGGCACCGCTTTCGCAACTGCCTGACTACTTCAGGACTCGAATATCCCATCACTTCTGCAATCTCCTGACTGTTGAGTCCTTCCTTGTAGGTCAGAATAATCAGACTGCGTCCGGGCTCGCCCAGTGCATCTACTTTCGACCAAAGTTGAGCGTCCGTTTCTGCAGTGATCATAGCATCCTCTATACCTGCATCTGTTTCCCTGGTGAGTGGAAAGGCTTCATCACCAGGCAGCCCGATCCGTCCCTGTTTTCGCCTGAAGGCTTGTACAAGGTTTTTCCCAATTCCGAACAAATAGGTACATAAAGTACCGATCAGTTCAGATAGCCGACCAGATTCCAGATTGAGAACCATAATTATTACGGCGTTTTGAAAAATATCGGCAAGGTCATGTACGCTGATACGCGTAGCATCTTTACCCCAGCCGATGAACTTGGGGCGACAGGTTTGGTATATACCCGAAACAACATGATTCGGGTTTTTCCGGAAAGCTTCTAATTCGTTATGGTTACCATTCATACGCTCGGATAAAGGTAGAGCGGCGGATTTGGAGGTTAATGCTATGGCGGAATTAAATGTGAACAGGGATTAGCTTTTTTTACCGGACCTGAAAAAAATAGTGGATGATAAAACAGCAATCATCCACTATTTTTCCAGTCAAACGGCAAATCAATATGCTTATGCGCCAATTTTAAGGCCTTTTTCCACCCTTCCCCAGTTAAATGCCGGGCCAATATCCCACTTGCCGGAAGGTCGGAAATTGACATGAGAACAAATGCCCTTGAACCCTTCTGCTTCGGCAGCATTGGCAAATGGGTTGAAACGGGTAGCCATCGGCAAAAAAGTACGTGGAATATTATAACGGGCAGTCAGGAAGCGTAGTAACTGGATCAATGCCTTATATTGTGCATTAGTGAACGTAGCGTAATATTGTTCACCTCTATATGTAGTGGGTAGTTTTTGGTAAAATCCTGTTTCCTGTTCCGTGCAATACACATCATCTGAGCTATATACCGTGTGCAGCAAACCGCCCGCTTTCTTGCGTAAAAAGCCAATGTTTGATATCTCAATGCCAATGCTTCGCTGACTCATGGCGCTATTGCCACCAATAGCACCCGGACCCAGATGGTACGACCAGTATTTAGAAGCCCAAAGGTTGTAAATATGCCCTGAACGCGCAATCACAAAGGGTACAGACACCTCCACACTTTGCCTGGAAAGCTGTGCTATGTCGCCCTTAAGGTATCCGGCAGTAAAGTGCAGGACAATGCGCTCCTTGGGAAACTCCTCCTCGTAGTAAAATGATTTGTCCGGCACCTGCTTGGTGCAAAATTCAAGGCTCAGGATGCCGCCAGCTTTGTCATTTATCTTGGCGTTAATGTTGCTTATCAGAAACTGGGTGCCACTTGAATCTATACCGGTTTGACGAAAAGAAGCCTCATGTTGGGTAATACTGGTTGCTTTCATATTTTGAAGGGAAAAAAGTTTAGGGTAAGGCACGAAGGTAACACTAAGGCACAATGACACCAAGGCACAATGACACTAAGGCACCAAGACACTAAGGCACTAAGACACCAAGGCACTAAGGCACAAAGACACTAAGACACTAAGGCACAAAGTTTATGGGAGCAAAGCTCCCATAAACTTTGTGCCTTCGCGCCTTCGCGCCTTGGTGTTACCTTAGTGCCTTTAGAACCGGGCTACGAATCCGCCCATGAAGTTGGTTCCAATGGTTGGATAACGATACCAGCGTTCCCGACGGTTATTCAGCAGGTTGTTGATATCCAGAAACACCCCAATATTTTTGGTAAAGTAATAGGATCCTCCCAGGCTTAAGTCAACCAAGGTTTTGCTTTTGACTAAAACATTATTCTCATTCAGGAAAGCAATCCGGTCGGCCATGTGTAGGGAAGCTTTGACATTGGCTTTTCCCTCGGCCAAAGTATACACAGCACCAAAATTTCCCTCAATCTCGGGCAAGCCCCAAACAGCGAGCTCGTCAGCAGCGGTTCCCGTAGTTTCATTATCAAAAACACTTTGGCTGTACGTTCCGCTGATGGTCAGGTTTTTCATCGGGCTGAATTTAATGGTGCCCTGAATATTGAAGATCTTGACGGTATCATATACAACGCCAAAACGGGTTATTCCGTCAGGCTCAAACCGGGTTTGATGCAGGGCAAGATTTGAGGCTTTGGAATAGCCTACTTGCCCGTTGTATTCCAGCCAGCCAAAATTGCCCTTTACACCACCATAATAATTATCCCAGCGGGTGTTTTTGAGTTCGCTTCCACGAATTTGGATAAATGGATTGTAAGTAAGCAGGCTACGATAGGTGTTTTTACGCAAGTCACCGTTGGCGCCTACAAATGCCTGTATACCGTCGCCCCAAACCCGAAGGGTCAATTCGGCATCCGGGAATATACTGAACACATCCCTGTTGTTAACGAAGTTACCCCCGATTTTGAATTGCAAAAAATCAAAATGCAGCGTGAATGACGGCTGGAGATAAATGTTGTTCAATTTCTGTTCAACCGTATCTTCAAAATTGGTGATGTCCGGCCGGATGTTTACCCGCAGCGCGTGTTTTTCATTGAACCATTTGGTAGCGGAAAGTCCCAGTTCGAAATTGGTTTCCTTGTTGGAATAAAAATCATTCAGCAGGTAAAACTTGGGCGCTACAGAAAAATTCAGATCTGCATCGTTTCGGGCACTGTTGTACAAACGGGCGCCCAGATCCAGTATTTTGTAATCCTGGCGGGTTTTACCAGGCGAAAACTCCAGGGAGTCATGGTCGTATCCATAAAAATGGATCCGGTCATAGGTGTAACCCACATCTACCTGAGTAGCCAGATTGTTGGGCAGGAAAATGTTCCCACTCAATAAACCTTGTGTTTTTTGAAACATCTGATTCTCCACTGCCTTGTCTGCACTCAGACGGTGATGACGAAGCCAGACCTTAGCGTCAAACTTCTCTTTAGCATTAAAATAGTATCCACCTTCACCCCATAACGTATTGGGCACACCAGCACCAAGCTTTACAAATCCGTTGTAATCCGACTCCTTTGGAGCGGCCTTCATGCCCAGAGGGCGCAGCTTAGGCGGATCATACTTGATGTTCGATGGATGCGGCGGTACTGTATAGTTTTGTACCTTGGTAGTGGTATCCAATGCAGGCAGGGTAGGAGGCACACTCAGTTTATTGGCCTCCAGTAATTGTGCATCGAAGGATTTTACCACGGTTACGTTATCTCCTTCCAGGTCCTTTTGGGCGTTTACAGACTGCGCGAGACACAACAACGCCACAGCCAGAATCAGATATTTATTTTCAAGTTTCATTGTTCTGATGTTAAAGTTTTAGTTTTTCAAAATCTACCCC
>DLXL01000216.1:0-4421 GCA_003448025.1 Saprospirales bacterium
CCAGTGAACGCCCAGATCCAGTATCTTCACGAGTCCTTTATGTTCTTATGTAAAACGGTTTTCGTCGATAATCAGACCGGCATCTGCTTCACCGTTCAAAACCGCCTGCTCAATTCCGGAAAAAACAACTTCATATTTATTGATGGCATTCGGGAAAGCCATACTCAACAGGAAATTTGCCGTAGTCATTTTGCCCGGAATGGCAATCCGGGCCTGGTTGACCTCTGCTTCAGAAAGGGATCTTTTGGCAATTAACAAGGGGCCGCACTGATTCCCCAATGCGCTGCCTGCATCCAGCAATACATATCGGTTGGTGAGATGCGCATAAGCATGATAACTCAGCTTGGTAGCCAGCAACTCGCCGGCAAAGGCACGCCGGTTGAGGGCTTCCACATCCTCAATCACCGGCTCAAAACGCAGTCCCTCAGTGTCTACCCGACCGTGCAGCATAGCTTCAAAAATAAACGTATCGTTCGGGCATGGGGAAAATCCCAGTGTAATCAAAGTATCATTCGACATACCGCTTGAAACAAAAAAAATGGTCTGGGGTTGGCTCTGCCCTGTAAAAAGGTTCGCAAAAATGACATATCTTTGTGAATACCAGCAGCCAAACATCGTATTCACGGATGCCAGGCCTTGATTAGAGCGCATGCAATCCAATTCCATCCTTCATCCCAAAAGACTGCATTATCATTATGTGGTATGGCTAAGGCATGACCTTCCGGCCGGATTGACGGTGTTCCTGGTTGCGCTTCCCCTTTGTTTAGGTATTGCCCTGGCTTCCGGCGCTCCTCCTTTTGCCGGCATATTATCCGGCATTATTGGCGGCCTGGTGGTCTCCTTTGTGAGCGGCTCTGCATTAGGCGTTTCAGGGCCGGCAGCCGGTTTGACCACTGTTGTAGGCGCTTCCATCATCGGATTGGGCGATTACCGCACTTTTCTGCTGGCTGTTTTGTTGGCCGGTGCTTTTCAGGTACTGCTTGGGCTGCTCAAATTAGGCACGGTAGCCAATTATTTCCCTTCAGCTGTGATTAAAGGTATGCTGGCAGCCATTGGCATCATCCTGATTTCCAAGCAATTACCCATGGCTCTCGGCTATGACCAACCTGATTTCTGGACGGACGGGTTCATGGGATTGTTCAGCAGCAATCAGTTTTACCGAAATCTTGCCAACTTTTACCACCATTTCTCCCTTCCGGTGCTGTTCATCACCCTGAGCAGTCTGGGCATATTGGTATTCCTGGCAGATGTTGCCAAACACAAAGCCAAGTGGCTGCCTTTGCCATTGGTAGTGGTGGCGCTGGGCATCGGTTTGTATTGGCTGTATCCGGTACTTCAACCCAATTATGCGCTCAAAAGCACCCAAATGGTGCAAATTCCAGCCAATATCTTTAGTCAAATGACCTTCCCGGATTTCAGCAGAATGTGGAGCGACACCCGCATTTTTAAAGATGCTTTTACGATTGGCCTGTTGGCCAGTCTGGAAACCCTTCTTTGTGCGGAAGCCATCGACAAGCTGGATCCGCTGAAACGCAAAACACCCGTGAACCGAGAGTTGCTGGCACAAGGGGTGGGGAATATGCTCTGCGGATTGTTGGGTGCTTTGCCTATGACGGCCGTAATTGTGCGCGGGGCTGCAAACGTCAACGCAGGAGGCCGCACGCGTTTGTCATCATTTACCCATGGCGTATTGCTCCTGCTGGCAGTGGCCTCCATACCTTTTGTGCTGAGCATGATTCCGTTGGCCTCGCTTGCCGCCATCCTGATGCTCACGGGGTACAACCTCACTAAACCCTCCCTGTACAGGCAGATGTTTACCCTGGGCTGGAATCAGTTTTTGCCCTTTATCATTACCGTTGTAGTGGTTTTAGCCACTGATTTGCTGGAAGGTGTAGCCATCGGGTTGTTCATCTCCATCTATTTCATCATTCGCAACAACTTTAACGCAGAATATCAGATTGAGCAGCACCGGAGCCTGGATACCGAACATTTCGTGATCCGGTTGAACTCCATGGTGACCTTTTTGAATAAGGTAAACCTGCAAAACACCCTGTATAAAATTCCGCCTTACTCCGTGCTTACCATAGACGGATCGGGCAGCCGGTTTATCGATTACGATGTACTGGAAATGATCAGCGAATTTGAAAAGCAGGCACACGAAAAGCATATTGAACTGATTCGCATAAACATAGAACGCGTGACCGTTACCAACGCACACTAACCTGAAACATGCACGATACACCCACTATAATTTTTGAAGACAACCACCTGCTGGCCATCAATAAACCTGCCGGATGGTTGGTGCAGGGCGACCGCACAGGAGATGAAACACTGACCGATTGGGGTAAACAATACCTCAAGGTGAAATATGAAAAACCGGGGGCAGTATACCTGAACCCGGCGCACCGTATTGATCGTCCGGTGAGTGGCGCCGTTTTGTTTGGCAGAACAGACAAGGCAATGGGGCGGCTTACCATCATGTTTCGGGATAAAAAAGTGCAAAAATCCTATCTGGCCCTGGTACTGAAAGCACCTGATCGTCCGGAAGGAGTGCTGAAGCACTTTTTGCTGAAGGATGAAAAAAAGAACATCGTGGAAGTACTTCGTTTACCCGGAGGCGCCGCCAAAGAAAGTATCACCCGGTATAAATTCCTGAAGAAAATCGGCAGCCTGTTCCTGCTGGAAGTGGAACCAGTTACCGGTAGGCCACACCAGATCAGAGCCCAATTGTCGGCTGTTGGATGTCCTATTTTGGGCGACCTGAAATACGGTGCGCCGGATCCGCTACCGGATGCTTCCATCGGACTGCATTGCCATAGCATGGAACTCATCCACCCGGTTCGGCAGGAGCCAATAGCGATACATGCTCCATTGCCGGAAACCGATTGGTGGGCAGGCGTTTTGTAACCCCTTCAGGGTAATTTAACGTTTCAGAAAGTGCTAATTCCCGACTTTAACCCTTTCTGGCACCGATTTTGGACAATCACCAAAATCAGTTTAATTTTTAGACTTGTTGCGATGTGGTACTGTTTGGACGAGGCGGCCAAATTTTCTTTTCTACGGCGTTAAAATTTTCGCCGAATAGCCTCATGCGACTGCAAATTTTGCCTTGTATAAAACAAAATTTGTTGCCACCTCCCACAAACGCCCCCATCGCAACAAGTCTATTTAATCCTTTCCGACCTTGACTCAAAATCCGATTACCAGCCGGCAACTGCGCCGGCTCAGCAGTTTTGTTTTAGCCTTAGTTGCTGCAGCCTCTTGTCTGCACGCCCAATGCTCCCTGTCGTGCAATCAGGGATTGCAGGTTTCGCTGGATAACTCCGGCCAGGCGCTCATCACACCTTTGATGATTTCACCCAATGCCGGCAACTCCTGCCCGGGCAACCTCACCGTTACGCTATACAACCAGGTTGGTCAGGTACTGCCCAACCCCATTACCTGTAACCAAATTGGCCAAACGGTTACTGCCCGGGTGAGACATACCGCCTCCGGCAATTTCTGCAATGGCACCCTGGTAGTTTTTGACGCGCTGCCGCCCATACTCAGCCAGTGTACCGACAAGTTCGTTTTTTGCCATGAAGATCCTTCTCCGGCAAACCTCGGATACCCGGTGGCCACGGATAACTGCACGCCTTCCGGACAGTTGAATACCAACTTTGTGGATATAGAAACCTCACTGCCCTGCGGAACGGTGCAAAACGGGGTGCCGGTGTTGAAACGCATAGACCGCCAATGGACTGTTTCTGATGACTATGGCAACAGCAATACCTGTTTGCAACGGGTGTGGTTGAAACATATTACCCTCTCCGATATTACATTCCCATCCAACCTCGACAATATTTCCTCGCCCGCGCTTGCATGCGGACAAGACCCGGAAGATTTTGCACTGACAGGTCAGCCGACGGCCAACGGAGTACCCATTGATACCTCGCCGGAATGTGAAATGGGCGTAACCTACTCTGATCAACTTATTCAGCACTGTGCACCGGGAGGATTCACCGTGCTCCGCAACTGGACCGCTATTGATTTTTGCTCCGGAACCTTCAGCAACAGGATACAAATCATTCGGGTGGAAGATACCCAGGCCCCTACCCTGCTGCCCCCCGATCCATTTGAGGCAGGAACAGATGGCTTTTTGTGCAGTGGAACGGTGCTCATTCCGGCTGCTACTACCACTGAGAACTGCTCATCCGTAACGGTTACCCCAAGCTGGGAATTTGGTAGTGGATATGGTCCGTTTTATGGCATTCCTGAAGGGCAGCATCTGATAACCTATACCGCAGAAGATGCCTGTGGCAATCAATCAACCGCCACTACGCAGGTAACCGTGCTGGATAACACCCCACCGCAAGCTATCTGTTCCTCCAACCTTCAGGTAGCACTTTCTGCCAACGGTTCGGGGTTGGTTCAAGCGTCCG
>DLXL01000216.1:4579-9629 GCA_003448025.1 Saprospirales bacterium
GCGGGGTTGGTTCAAGCGGCCACCATTGATGCCGGCAGTTTCGACAACTGCAGTCCGGTATTCCTGAGTGTAAGCCGGGATGGCGTGGAATTTCAGCCACAGATACAGGTAAATTGTCAGGATCAGGGTAGTCCGCTGCTGCTCACCTTGCGCGTACTGGATGCTTCCGGACTGGAAAATTTTTGCGAAATGGAGGTCAGTGTGCGGGATTTTTTGAAACCAACCCTGGTTTGTCCGCCCAATTTGAGCCTGAATTGTTTGCAGGATTACAACGATACAGGGCTGACAGGACAGGCAAGCGGCTCAGACAACTGTGCGTTGCAAAGCATTACCTATCAGGATATTAGCAACATACAACCCTGCAACATCGGCAGTCTGACCCGATGGTGGACAGCTACAGATGCAGCAGGCAATACCAAAAAATGCAGTCAGCTTATCAGCGTGGAGGTGGTCAATGGGGCTACAGTAACTTTCCCTCAGGATGTGCTGCTGCAATCCTGCGTCCAGCCATCAGATCTGGAGCCACTGGCTACCGGCCAACCACTTTTGGGTGGCCAGATGTGTTCACCTCTTTCTGTCAATTTCACCGATCAGGTATTCCTTGCACCGGCGCCATCCTGCTACCGAATTTTACGGCACTGGAAGGTCATAGATCATTGCCTTTACAATCCTAACGGCGGAAGTGCAGGCATTTGGGAGCATACACAGCTCATTGATGTGCAGGACCATACAGCGCCGCAACTGGTATTGCCTTCAGACATCACGATTCAGGCAGATCCGGCCACACAAAAGGCTATGGTGAGTTTGCCGGATGTAGAAGCGCTGGATTGTAGTGCTATTCAGCTTTTACAGCACAACAGTGCCTTTTCCGGCAATCCCCTGAACGTTTCTGGCGCATATCCGGTTGGCGAACACTGGATTACCTTCAGCGCCATGGATGCCTGCGGAAATCAGGCTCAACAAACCCTGCTCATCAAGGTTACGCCAGCCTATGTGCCAGATCCGGTTTGGCAGGTTGGCGGACAACTGCGCAATGAGGCCGGAATTCCGGTACGTAATGTACCTGTTATGTTGCTTGCCGATGGTTTTTATACCGAAACGAGTGCTGATACCAACGGCGTTTTTGTGTTTGAAGATATTCCGGACAGTCTTGATTATATCCTTCAGCCTTTCAACAATGGCAACTGGCGCAACGGGGTGACCACCTATGATTTGGTGCTTATTTCCAAACATATTCTGGGTTTGGAGCCTCTGAATTCGCCGTTCAGGATGCTTGCTGCAGACGCCAACCTTTCCGGATCTATCACCACTTTTGATATTTTGCAATTGCGCAAACTCATTTTGGGCATCACTGATTCATTGCCCAACAACCAATCCTGGCGGTTTGTGCGGGGCGGGTATATTTTCCCGGATTCCCTGAATCCTTTTACACAACCTGTTCCGGACCAAATTCTCCTGCCGTTTCTGCAGCAACAGCAGATGGGGCAGGATTTTACAGGTATCAAAATTGGAGATGTCAATGGCAGCTCCAATCCGGCCGAAGCCCGAGAACTGCGCGACACACTGTATCTGGCCTATTCAGACCAACAAGTGCATGCCGGCGAACTGCTGGAGGTGCCTGTTGTGTTGGGCGGATGGGCACAAACAGATGGATTTCAGTTTGGCTTGTGCGTAAATCCGGCGCAATTCGAGGTGTTGCATCCCGTTTTTGAGCAGCCACAATGGCTGAATGAAACACATGTTCACCGGACAGAAAACCAGGTTTGGCGGTTTAGCTGGAACCAGTCTTTCGGAGGTGCAACACCACAGCATGATACCCTTTTCCGCTTGATGTTGCGGGCTAAAACAAATGGAAGCCTGGCCGGAGCGCTAACACTGAACCATCACGATATGGCTGCTGAAGTTTATACGCCGGCGGGCGATTTTGCGCTTGGCTTGCGGGCCAGGACTACACCGGATATTGCGTTGACCCAAACCCTGAAGTTGTTCCCCAATCCTTCAACTGGCACATTCTTCATCCAAAATCCGCATCCCGGACAAGAGATGAGCTGTCGGGTATATAACCAGTTGGGACAATTGGTTTGGGAACAATCCGGAACCGCAGCTGAGTTGGTACAGGTGCAACTATCAACGCCTGAAAGTGAGCTGTACCGGGTGGAATGCAGCAGCCAGGAACACAATTATTCCGGAAAAGTGTTGGTGCAAAAGCACTGATCAAACCCGCTTTTTGTAGGTAATAACCGCCAGTACGTTGGCCACCGAGGCATACACAAGCACCGAATAGAAATTGGTTTTGATATCGGCAAACGTGGCGCCTTTGAGCAATACAAGGCGCATAAACGCTACAAAATAAGCCACCGGGTTAAGTTTATTCAACCACTGAGCCCATTCAGGCATACTGCTGGCCGGTGTAAACAAGCCGCTCATCAGGATAAATATAATGAGAAAAAACCAGGCAGTGAACATGGCCTGTTGCTGTGAATCTGCAAAATTCGAAATCAGGAATCCAAGTCCCAGCATGCTGGGGGTAAAGCAAGCCGTATAGGCAAAAACGAGCCATAAGCTGCCCAGCATTGGAATATCAAAAACCAGTTTTCCTACCGTAAGACCAATGGTCATCATCACCAGTGAGATCAACCAGAAAGGCAATAATTTACCCAGAATGAACTGCCACTTTTTGACCGGCGTAACATTAAGTTGCTCGATGGTGCCAATTTCCCGCTCCCGCACAATATTCAAAGCCGTTAGGAAACAGATAATTAGCGATACTATGGTGCCTAAAATACCTGGCACCATAAAGGTCTTATAATCCAGGCGCGGGTTATACCAGTTGCTGTAGGTAACGTTCACAAGACTGGCAGCACTCTGACTCATGGCTTCCTGTTGAAAATCCCGGATGATGTTTTGTGCATATCCCATCCCCAGGCCCGCTTTGGTAGCATTAATGGCGTTAGCATTCAACGAAACCACAGCCGATTGTTCCCGGATCAAATCACGTTCAAAATTAGCCGGAATCTCCAAAAAAAGGTCTGCCCGGTCGTCGGCCATTTCGTGATCCGCTTGAGCAGCGGTGGACACAGCATTAATCTTGAAATATCCTGACGCCCCCATTTTTGCTGTTAATCTACGGGATGTTGGAGAGAGGTCGTGATCCACTACCACCAGCGCCAGATTTTTTACTTCATAATTGGCAGCAAAGGCTAACAGCAGTGTTTGCACAACAGGCATTACCAGCAGTAAGGGCAACATTACCCGGTTACGAAAAACTTGCAGAAACTCTTTTTGGAGGAGAAAAAGAACGATACGCATGTTTAGGTATTTACAGAAGCCAGTCAGAGGCGACAAAGGTTGGTGATTTTTTCGTTTTAACCAAACGGTTAAACCAAAAAATTAATCCTGAAACTTTCATTTTTAATAAAAGAGACACCCTGACTGACATGGAGTATTTAAATTCCTTGGCAAAAATCCCATGCCTTTATTAGGTTTGCACTTCAGCTATTTGCGATCAATTTAAAAAACACCCTTACCATGTCTGACCGTCGTTCCTTTATTCGCCAATCGGCCGCTCTTCTGGGCTCGTTTGCCTTGCACCAAAACCTTGCTGAGGCGTTCCCCTCATTCCAAGCACCAAAAATAGCCGCGCTGAATGACAGCACCGGGGATGAGGATTTTTGGCGACAAGTACGGCAGGCATATGCTGCCAGTCCCAATCTGATTAACCTGAACAACGGCGGGGTGTGTCCGGCGCCCAGAGCCACCATGGATGCGCTGGATTATTACAACCGCATGTGCAGCGAGGCTCCTTCCTATTATATGTGGCGCATTCTGGATCAGGATCGCGAGCCGCTTCGGGAAAATCTGGCAACTCTGGCTGGCGTCAGTCCTGAAGAAATTGCCATCAACAGGAATGCAACTGAGGCGCTGAATACCATTATTTTTGGACTTAACCTTAAAGCGGGAGATGAAGTAGTTTTGTCAAAGTATGACTACCCTAACATGATCAATGCCTGGAAACAAAGGGAAAAACGGGATGGCATTAAACTGGTTTGGGTAGATCTGGAGTTGCCCTCCGGCGATGAAGCATATCTCACTCAGGCCTTCACTTCCAAATTCACAGACAAAACCAAAGTCGTTCATATTACCCACATCATTAATTGGAATGGCCAGGTATTGCCGGCACGAAGCATTGCTGATGCTGCCCATAAAAGAGGCATTGAAGTACTGGTAGATGGCGCCCACTCTTTTGCAGTACTGGATTATAAAATATCGGATCTGGATTGCGATTACTGGGGAACCAGTTTACATAAGTTCCTGTGTGGCCCATTTGGCAGCGGAATGATGTACATCAAAAAAGACAAGATTCCTAACATTTGGCCCTTGCTTTCGAACGGAGAACCTAATGGAGCTGATATCCGCAAATTTGAAAGTCTGGGCACCCGCAGTTTCCCGATTGAGATGGCTATTGGTTACTCTCTGGATCTGCATAACATGATCGGCTCTAAACGCAAACAGGAACGGTTGCATTTTCTAAAAAACTACTGGATGAGTCAGGTTAAGGACGTTCCAGGCATCAAGTTTTACACAAATGTGAGTCCCAAGTGGAGTTGTGCCATTGGTAATTTTGGCTTTGAGGGAAAAAAGCCTGGTGAAATTTCGGACCAATTATTTTCCAAGTATAAAATCCATACTGTTTCCATTGAGTGGGAAAAAATCAGTGGCGTACGGGTAACCCCGAATGTCTATACGACCACCGATGAGCTGGATAAACTGGTTAAAGGAATTAGGGAGATGAAGGTTTGATCTGCGAGGTTATTCCTGCAGATTGGGATGGTTTTTCCCGCAGATTTACGGGGATGAAACGCAGATTTTAAGAGGGGGGGGGGGAGGGGGGGGGGGGTGTGTAGGGACGCGCAGGTTGGGGGGGGGGGGGGGGGGGGGGGGGGGGGCCGGCGGAGCCCGGGGGAGGAGGGGGGGGGAGGGGGGGGGGGGGGGAAAGCCGGAGAACGGAGGGAGGGAGACGCGGGGGGGGCCGCCCGGGGGGCGGGGGGGG
>DLXL01000414.1:0-2299 GCA_003448025.1 Saprospirales bacterium
TGAACCAGTTGCGCGCGCGCAGGGATTGGCTTCGATCCTTTTCAATCTGGGTGTCGGTAAGTCCGCCGTGTTGCGGGGCCAGGTAGCTCATTTTGGGCAGCTCAATGCCCAGTTCAATGCGTTCCGAGAGGTCCCAGTGTACATCCACATATCCGTTGTTGAGTTCGAAACCGGAATTCGGGCGCCAGCCATTGCCGCGTTTGTGTTGAAAAAAGCCGAAGTAATTCACCTTGCCCACGCTGCCACTCACCGCGTTGTACGACCCGAAAAAGCCCCAGGAGCCCAGGGTTTGGCGAGAGGTCAATTGAAAGGGCTGTTGCTCCTGCGGCTGATGCATCACAAAATTCAGCATGCCGCCAAACTGGGTGCCATACTGCAATGAAGCGGCCCCGCGCACTACTTCTATGCGTTGCAAACTCTCGGTGGGCGGGGTGTAATAGCTCTCCGGATAACCCAGGGCATCGGCACTGATGTCGTATCCGTTTTGCCGGGTATTGAAGTTGCTGGTCCGGTTGGGGCTCAATCCGCGTCCGCCGATACCGAGCTGCAGGCCGGCGCCGTCGCTTTCCCAGATATTCAATCCGGCTACCCTGCTGAACACCTGCCGGGCATTGTTGGTGGAAAGGTTGGCGGTGATATCGCGCAGGCTTACCACCTCGCTTTTTTTGCCTTCATAAATGATCACACCTTCCACCGCACGCAATTTGCCCATACCCATGGTTTGCTCCGAGGCAGCCTTGATGGTTACCTCCCGTAACTCCGCGTGGCGGGTGGTATCAGAGGACTGAGCGAATACCGTGGCAGTAAGTGCCATCATACAGCCCGTCAAAATATTGCGATCAATCATTGGGGTGAATACGCTGTTATACATGTCTTGTGCGACCAACCATCGCGAATTTTAGTCAGATCAACCTTTGGGTCAATAAGTAATTGACTGGGCCGGCCGTTCAGTGTGACGTACACTTCTGCACGTACGGAAGGGTCGGTAAGACCTTGAGTTGTATAGTATTGTTTTAAAAAATGGGCAAACTGCAGGATCATATCCGGCTGCATGGCCATTTGTTTTTCCTGGTGTGGGTTCAAAAAATCGCTGTTCACCACCTCGCCTTCCCGTCCGGTCCGGGCATCCTTGACAAAAAAAGTAGCGGTGCCGGCTTTTTCCATCAGCATTACCCGAAAGCAAAAACGATAGCCTTCCTCGGTCCAGAATATATTGCCCGGATAAAGCAAATAGCGCCAGGGGAAGAGTAGCTGGAATGTGAAGAAGAGGAAGAGGAACGATGGAACGATGAACGATGGACGATGGACGATGGGGAACGATGGACGATGGACGATGGAACGATATGCGTTGTTCATGGCGATTGAGCGAAAGACCGGGCGCAGCGCCCGTCGTATCATCGTCCATCGTTCATCGTTCCATGGTATCATCGTCCATCGTTCATCGTGCCACAGTCTCACATGCCATTGTTCAGAGAAAAAAATCAGCGTGGCGCCGATCATCACCAGCGGGAACACTCCGATCTGGAACATAAGTCCGGTGAGGGTATGGAAAACGATCACTGTCAGGTACGCCCACACGCGTGTGCGCGCCCAGGAGAGCCAAAACACTATGCTCACATCGTACAGCATCCCTATCCAGGCAAAAAGCCAGGGGGTTACGGGGGCTTTGAACAACCATCCAATCAGGGGAATCTGGTCATTGGCGGGCACCCAGATGCGCAGTGGCAGGGCATTGACAAGCCAGTCGTAGTTGATTTTCCAGATGCCGGCATAAAAATACACGATGCCGAGTTGCCATTGAAAAATGAAGATGGTCCAGCGGGGCACCTGTGTCAAGTGCAATGCCGGATGGCGATAAACATCCAGGGAATACGCCCGGTTGGCCGGAACCACTATGAGCAACAAGCACACCAGGCTGACAAAGTAATAGTGGTTCAGGTAGTAGGTCAGATCAATCAGCTCGGTATAGGTAAAAAGCAGAAACTGCATTACAGCAGCGAGGCGGTAATACAGTCCCAACATAACGCACAACGAACTGAGAATCAGCAACCCGTGTACACCGTACATAGCCCATCCTGGCAATGGCCCCACCCATTCAAATCCGTAATATTTAAAATGAAAATCCGGACACAGGTAATGATCATCCACCCAGCCCAGGGCCATAAATCGCACCGTGCTGAACACCAGCATAGCACCCAGCACCACCCTCAGGGTGGCCAGCGGCGCAATGCCAACAGGTTGCGTCAGCCAGGAGCGGAGTTGGTGGGTCATTGACGGGTCATTAAGGTCATTGATGGGT
>DLXL01000414.1:2610-3956 GCA_003448025.1 Saprospirales bacterium
CATTGATGGGTCATTAAGGTCATTTTAGGACCTAAAATGACCGGAGCAACGCCACACTTGGACATTCGATATTGGATATTCGACATTCCCTAGTCTCCGTCTCCACTGCTATAGGTAATAGCAATGCCGAGGAGCGACGACAAATCACTTTTGAAGAAGCGGGTCATTTTGGAGAGTTCCACATACAGTGCCTCCAGTGCGGTATTGTTGCTGCCAATCTGTTCGGAAACCGTGGGCGTTTCCGGCACGGCATTGAGGGCGTTTTTGAGGGCTGCAAGCTGGGCTTCCGTGCTGGCAATAAGTTCCGGACCGCCCTGTACGGTTTCCAGATAATCGCGGAAGCCGGGGCCATCGAATCCGCTGCGGGTACGGCCGCGCCAGATATTTTCTATGGTTTCCAGATGTGCCTTGAGCATGGTAAGGGTCTCGCCACTGTAGTATGCCTCCACCAGTTGCGGTTCGGCCTGAGTCTGTCCCGGTCGTTTGCCCATGGGTAGTCCAAGTTTGAAGTTTTTGATGGCTTCGTAGCTGCGCACAAATTCATTGTACAGGTTTGAGGTGCTGCTGCCGGAGTCGGTGCCGTCGTTCGACACAAAATCGTTGCGATAGCCCTGATTGTTCCATCCATCCTCTACTGCCGCTACCCGTTGGCGGATATCCTGCACCAGTGCCAACAGGTAATTGCGGCGGTTGGCATCGGCTGCGAAAAGGGCGATAATTTCTGCGTTCGATTGGTTTTTTCCGAAAATCAAATACTCTATTGCCAGAAACCCGCGTGCATCGCGGTTAAAATCGTTGAGGTTCCAGACGCCCTTGATCAGTACGCTGTCTATTTTGGTTTCGCTGGCCGGGAAAGTGCCGATTTCTTCCACCAGGCCCTTGCGGATGCCTTCTTCGCCAGCCGGACCAAAATTAAAAGCCACCACCCGCATCCATTCCAGATAACTGGCCTTCCAGGTTTCGCGGGCTTGCATCAGCCAGGCTTCTTCCGGATTGTTGGTGAGGTTGTTGGCGGCTATTTCCAGGCTTGACAGGCTGAAATCCAGGGCGCTGTACGCCGGCACAATCATTTCATCTGCAAAATGCGTCAGCATAGCCTGCCGGTCGAAGGATTCCGATGGATTGTTCTTGTTGGAACCACAGGACGCCAGACCAAGGGCAAGGCAAATCAGGAGATAAGAGGTTCGTTTTTTCATGGAAAGGCACAAAGTTTTGGTTGGAAGGCACGAGGGGGGTAACACAAAGGCTCAAAGACGCTAAGGCGCGAAGGTGAACACGAAGGCACAAAGGCACAAAGACGCTAAGGCGCTAAGATGTTAATACAAAGACGCGATGCCATTAAACTG
>DLXL01000563.1 GCA_003448025.1 Saprospirales bacterium
GATGCCAGGCAAAGATCACACGGTCCATCACTATTGGAGGCGCTCCGGTGCCGGTCATTTCCGCTAACCCAAACCCTGCCTGTGTTGGTGAGCCGGTGATGTTTATGGGTACTGCTCCGGGCGTGATTGGCTGGGCCTGGGATTTTGACAATGGTTCCACCAACGGAGCTCAGAACCCATCGCACAGCTTCCTGACCGCCGGAAGTTACAACGTAACCCTGACGGTTACCGATGCCTTTGGCTGCACTAATTCGGCAACTCTGGCAGTTACGGTAAACTCGGCTGTACCACCCGGTGTGATTACTGTTGCTCCAGGTCTGACCGTCTGTGCCGGCACACCCGTAACCCTGACCGCTCCTGCAGGATTTTCCTACCTGTGGTCAACGCTGGCAACGACACAAAATATTATTACCACCTCAGCCGGCACCTATACCGTGACACTCACGAATGCCAATGGCTGTACCCGGGTACTGGATCCTGTGACGGTAGTCATCTTGCCTCCGCCGGTAGCTTATATTTCCGGCAATCCGGTCATCTGCGATATGGGTTGCACCACGCTGAGTGCCCCCCTGGGCTCAGGCTATACCTACCAATGGCTTGATGCCGGCAACAATCCGATTATTGGGGCAACTGGTCAGTCTTTAGTTGTTTGCGACAATAACCTCCTGACGGGATACTCCGTAGTGGTTACAGATGCCAATTTGTGTTCCGACACCTCGGCACTTTTGATGGTTACTGTGGAGACATCTCCGGCATTTACTATTACGGTGACACCTGACGACTGTGAAGGGGTGCCAGTAACCTTAACTATTACACCTATTCAGCCCAATGTTGTTTATTCCTGGAGTAATGGCGCCACTGGAACTTCGATCACCGTTTTACAGGCCGGAACTTATTATGCTATAGGAACGGATACCACCAGTGGTTGCCAGGGAACAGCCAGTGCGATCATCCACCCGTTGCCGGATTTGTGCATAATACCCGTGGGTTGTTACGAATCGTGTAACCCGGATACCATTTGTGGTCCACCAGGAATGGCATCTTATCAATGGAATAAAGATGGTGTACCCATAACAGGAGAAAACCAACAGTGTCTGATTGTAACACAAAGTGGCACCTATACCCTGACCTGTACAACCAGTTTTGGCTGTAGCGACACCTCAGACGACCTGATGCTCATGCTCAAATATTGTGGCTGCGAAGAATTGATGGTGGAAGCAGAACCATTGGAAGGAGATTCCTGCTGCTGGATCATTTCGTATTCCAATCCGGTTGACAGCCTTTTTGGCCTGATTATTTACAGCAACGATACCGACTTCAATTTCGATTTGACAAACCTTGACCCGTCGTTGAGTGTCTTTTCAATGAGTAATAACTCGATTAGCCTGGTAAATAGCATCCCTAATTACCCGCTCCCCAAAGGAGCCCTGGATAGTTTTCTCATTTTCTGCCTGACCGATGTGCAAAATATGCCACAGCAAGTCATTTTCGACTGGTATGATTTTGAGTTTAACGTTGCCTGTTCTGACACATTGGAGTTTGATTGCCCGGTTGAGCCAGACTGCTTGTATATTTCAACAGATTCCATATATTGCGAGGATATGGAGGTGTTTTACACCATAACCGTGTGTAATCCTATTGATGCAGATTTTAGCATCCAGTATATTGCGATCAATCCAACCAGCCCTCCGGGTATTGTGGTCATTCCGCCTTTTATTGATGCCTCCGCAAACCCAATTGATCCGGGTGAATGTCAGACCTATACGCTGGCTTTATCTGGCACAAATATCACAGGTGAGTTGTTCTGTTTCAATCTGATTGCCCATGATGAAGAACCGGACCATATGGACACTTCCAGGTGTTGTTCCGTGGACACCTTGTATTGCATTGAAATACCAGATTGCCAACCATGTGACGATATAGGCATCGAGTTGGTGGAAGATGTTTCTCCGGCAGGAGAGGAGGGCTGTTGTTATAATATCAGCCTGTACAACAACTATTCCGGCAGTTATTTTGATGGAATCACGCTCTGCATGTTGAGTCCTGGTGTTACGATGAGTATGATTAATCCATTTGGATCAGGTTGGTTTACCAACAGTTTTACGCCAAGTATTATTGATCTGGAGGTTGTACCACCACTTGGCGCTTATTTACCCGTAGGGGTGGCCACTTTGCCCACGATTTGCATCCAAACCAATCAGGCGCCTCCACAATTTCTGGAAATCAAATGGATAAAAGACGGTGAAGTTGTTTGCAGAGACACCATCGAACTTAGTTGCGAGCCTCCATGTGGTTATATTTCACAAGACACCGTCATCTGTAATCCGGATAATCCTGGAACCTGGATTTTCTCCGGAGTTCTCCACAATACCTCTAATTATACCATGGGGGAAGGGCATATTGTTTTCACTTCCCCTCCGGGCTTAGTTGCTTATAATCAAATCATTGTATTTGGTGGTGGATTACCTCCAGGTGGCACACAGACGTTCAGCATTCCTTTGGGCGCTCCTGCCATGGCTGGCGATGAAGTTTGCTTTACCGTAGCGCTGCATGCTTTGGACGATGATGCCAATCATACTCATTGCTGTAACTTCTATGATTGCATTCAATTACCCGAATGTGATGTAGAAAGTTATATAGAAGAGGAATATCTCAGCTCCGGCGCCCCCTTTACCGTGTATCCGAATCCCAACAAGGGGGAATTCAGCATTAAAATCAACCCGGATTGGACAGTACCCCAGCAGTTGCGCATATTGGATATTAATAGCCGGGTCATATGGCAACAATCATTAGAAGATTTGGCCGGACGCGAGTTACTGCCCGTACGGATGGAAGGAATGGCTAGTGGCGTCTATTTGGTAGAGTTGGTAGCGAACGGGAAATGCTGGACAAGACGTGTCGTAATCGAATGAGATGTTAGTCCATGCTGTCTGCCAGAATGCTCCCATTCCGTTATAGTTAACAAAGGCCGCTTTGCACCTCCTATAGGTGGCAAAGCGGCCTTTGTTATTGGGGAGGGGGCCTGGCAATGCACTACCGTACCACTAACCGTTTAACAGCGCGTTCGTTCGCTGATTGAGCCATTAAAAAGTAAACACCGGGTGTAGTCAATTGGAAAAACTCTCCGTTTCGCACCTGAATCTGTTGATAAATCACTCTGCCCAATCCGTCATACACCCGACATTCAATCGTTTCAGTTTCAGGGAAAATCAGGATAAATTTACCTTCAGACGGATTGGGGAATACTTCAATTTTCAGTTGCTCAGGGACATCAGGAATGCCAGAGGTAGGACTGTAGGTTTGTACCGGTTCGTTAGGAACATTATGTCCGCTCTGTGGTCCGGTATTCCCTGCCTGTACCGTTCCATAATATTGCGGACCCAGAATATACGGGTATTCTGCCACTCCATTATTATCCAATGTAATGAAATAGCAGTAAATCCCCTCAGGATATTCCGGCGTCACGCAAAAGCGCCCGTTGTGTTCGTCCAGATCCCCCAATCCAGCCACGTATTCAAAATCTTCCAGGTATAAACCCAGAGGGTAAGTTCCATTTACTACAGGACCATACTGGTTAGCCGGCAACTGTGTGCCATCCGGTTTGGTTTGTCGAACTGTAATATTTCTTTTACGATAGCTGGACTTCATCCGTTTGACTCCCCCGGTTCCGTCTGTATTAGCGTAGCCAAAGCATCCGTAAATAGGGAAACCATCAAAGGCATATCCCACGATGGGCGAATGATTACCTTCATCGCTGTCATCGTACAAACAAGTGGGATTAAGGTGATGATGATACTCTCCGTTGGGAGCAGGATGTCCAAGGCAATTGTCGAAAGAAGGGCCTTCAGCCACAATGGCATTTCGATTCCAAATACCCTGATTTTGCCAGCTCATGGCATCTTTTGCATTAAAAACAGACACTCCATTGGTCCACACCCCTATATGGCCAAGTGGAGTGGAAATCAGGTTTCCTGTGTTTTTCTGTGGATTACGGGTAATCTTGAATACAAAATTCTGATTGGCAGGTGTATTTGGATTGCCTGCCCAGGGGCCTATGTCATATCCAGGAATACAAGTGGTAGTGACGTACACATTGGCAGCAGAGTACTGCACCTGCTGTACATTGCTGGGAATGTTGTTATAACCGGTTTCACCACCCGGATTAATAATCCAGGACGTTACTTCAGGGGTGAGCGCTTGTGCAAATAAATTGGCTGTTGCCAACAGGCAAGCCAATATAGTGGATTGTTTTATCATGTGTTCTATTGCTTTTTATCTTGGTTTAGGTTTGTGCGGCGGGCCCATACTCTGAACGGCTTCTCCAATGGCCGCATCAAAACGGGAAAGCTGATCGGGGCGACAAATGGCGCGCACCTGCCGGAAATGCTCATAGGTAAAGAGTTCTTCTTTTGTCCGCAAGGCGCCCAGTGAATCGGCCAATATTTGCACTTCCGGAGAATTGGCTTCCTTAGTAGCCATCAACCGGAACATGGCTTCGCGTACCGCTTTGTTTTGATTGCGATAGGTTTCCAGGGTGGTCCGGTGCTCCATGCGCAATTTGTCGTAGACGCCCTGCTGCGCCTCGTCCATGCCAGTGGCTCGCACCAGAAACTGAAATGGACCTGCTTCGTGTGGATTCGGAGGCTTATTTACCCATAAAAAAGTAAGCGTGCCCGCATTCAGCAGGAGTAAAACGGCAATCGCTATTTTGTAAAATTTCAAGGTTTCCATACGCTCAAATTTGAGGTCCTTCGGAACTGGTGAAGTATTCGTTGATGAACATCTCCTTATCGGTTCTCTGTTTTTTTCCAAGATGGCTGTAGTCCAGACACATGAACAGATTGGCTACCAATAGCACTACTACACAAGCAGCTGCACTCCATACCTGAGCAGCCGACATATTCACTACCCTGGCTTTGATACGCATTGATCGTTGCATAGCTCTGTCAAACAAGTCAGAAGATGCACTGGCTCTTCGAATACCTTGCAGACTTTCCATGGTGTCATCAATCCATTTATTTTCTGTTTCTTTCATGATTGTAAGGTCATTTAGGTCATTTCATTTGGGGGCATTTGGGTCATTTGGGGTCATTAAGGGTCATTTGGG
>DLXL01000560.1:0-268 GCA_003448025.1 Saprospirales bacterium
AAGCTTAAAGTCCGGATCATCGTTATTTTCCGGAACCATCACATCCAGCATCGTAGCATCTCCTTCTTCAGTGCAGGGAAGCGGTGCATCCAGCGAAACGTGGCGGGAACCACTATGAATCAGTTGTTGAATTTCTCTTTCGCTCATGCCAAGCAGTTCTCCCAGTTCCTCGTCGGATGGCTCGCGCTCAAACTCCTGAACAAAGGAAATATAGGCCTCATTGACTTTATTGTATGAACCCACCTTGTTGAGTGGCATTCGTACAATA
>DLXL01000560.1:450-4924 GCA_003448025.1 Saprospirales bacterium
CCACCAAACAGCATAGGAAATGAATTTAAAGCCTTTGGTTTCATCAAAACGATGAGCAGCCTTTATCAACCCGACATTCCCCTCGTTAATAAGGTCAGACAAACTCAGACCCTGATTCTGGTATTGCTTGGCTACAGAAACGACAAATCGGAGATTACCCCGGGTCATTTGATCAAGGGCATCCTGATCGCCTTCCCGGATGCGCTGCGCCAAGTTGACCTCTTCATCAGGAGTAAGCATAGGTAGCTTGCTTATCTCATTGAGGTATTTGTCCAGCGCCTGACTCTCGCGGTTGGTTATTTTATGAGCGATTTTTAACTGGCGCATAACTGGGTTGTTTTTTGAAGAAAGTATTGATCCTCAATAGTAAACGTTTGACTATCAAAAAAGATGCATGCCTCCTTGTTAAGGTTTTGCATACAGGCTGATTTTTGTTTAAACCTTTGAATCAAAATACCAACTTGACGCAAAAAGTTTCAAAAAGGTTGATTTTTTTTGGTCAAAAATGAAAAAAATTTTAACATCAAGTGCAAAAATCAAGCCTGATTGTCTGAAACAGGGTAAAATTGCCCATGTTGGTCAAACATAGCCAAATTTTTGCAGGGCTTTTTCATCATCACGCCAGTTATCACGCACCTTGACTGTCAGTTCCAAAAAGGCCTTGGTTTGCAAAAAAGCTTCAATGTCTTTTCGGGCATAAGTGCCCAGTTTTTTGATGGCTGCCCCTCCTTTACCCAATAAAATGGCTTTTTGTGTTTCGCGCATCACAAATATAGTGGCCCTGATCCGGGCAATATCTTCCCCGGCGTTGGTTTTAGACTCTTTAAAATCTTCAATCCCTACTTCGCAGGCATATGGGATTTCATCATCGTACAACCTCAATATCTTTTCCCGGATAATCTCACTTACAAAAAAGCGTTCCGGACGATCCGTAAGCTGATCCGGTGGATAAAAGGGTTCTCCCAGCGGAAGATATTTGAGCATCGAATCCAGCATTTGGCCGGAATTAAACTCCTTTAACGCAGATATCGCAATCACCTCATCAAAGGTAACCCGTTTTTTCCACCAACCGGTGGCATCCTGAATGCGTTGAGGGGCTACTAAATCTGTTTTGTTCAGAATAAGGACTTTGGGCGCCTCTGTTTTATTCAATACCTCAATAATGGGATTATCCGCCTCCAACTCCTCCGTTAGATCGAATACGAACAACATCAGGTCGGCATCTTCAACGGTTCCCTCCACAAAGCGATTCATCGCCTTGTGCATCTGATAGGACGGCGCCTTCACATATCCTGGCGTGTCGGAGAATACGATTTGGAAGTTTTCTCCAGTGAGGATTCCTATGATCCGGTGGCGGGTGGTTTGAGGTTTGTGGGTAATAATACTCATCCTTTCTCCAACCAGGGCGTTCATCAGGGTAGATTTACCTGCATTCGGCCGGCCAATAATATTCACAAAACCCGTACGAAAGCCTTTATGCTCCAGGGGTGCATCTACCTTCATCGTTTCGTTGTTCATGATACCATTGTTTAAAGACCAAGCAAATGTCCCATCAGATCTTGCTTTGTTTGCAGATAATGCTGACTGTCGGGCTGAGGAGCAATTACCACCGGAATCCGACCTGTGACCTCAATCTTGGAGCGTTTCAGAGCTTCAACCTTGGCCGGGGTGTTGGTAATGAGTTCTACCTGTTTAATACCCAGATCCTGCAGAATGTGAACGGCACAATCATATTGACGGGCATCCACATCAAATCCAAGGTGTGTATTGGCTTCGGCCGTGTTTAACCCCTGATCCTGCAAGTTATAGGCTTTTAATTTATTAATCAACCCAATTCCGCGTCCTTCCTGACGCAGATAAATAACGACGCCCCCTTTTTCGGCCGCAATATGAAGTGCTGCATCCAGTTGTTCGCCACAATCACAGCGGCGTGAACCAAATACATCACCGGTCATGCACTCTGAGTGAATGCGTACTGCCACAGGCCTGGAAGGATCAAATCCCTGAGCCACCAATGCGATGTGGGGCATACGCTCCGTGCTTTTGTCGGCGTATACCAGCATTTGAAAAGATCCGTAACGAGAGGGAATGGGGGCTTCTGCTTGACGCTGCATGTTACCGCAAAGGTAGGGCCTATTGATCAATCAATCCACGACCTTCTTTTACGATGCGCCCTTCCTCCAGCAGTTTTTTCATCAAACGGTCAAGTATGCCGTTGATGAACTCCTTGCTTTTGTCGGTAGAATACGTTTTGGATATTTCTACAAACTCATTCAAGGTAACTTTGGTTGGAATGGTAGGGAAATGTAATAGCTCGCAAAGTGCCATTTTAAGCATGATCATATCCAGAATTGCCACACGTTCTGCGTCCCAGTTTTTTAACATAGGCTGGATTTCAGCAAGTAATGCAGCATCTTCCAGGGCGGTTCGGGTAAGAAGTTCCGCACCGAATTCCTTGACCGTTTCGTCGGAAGGTTCATGCTCCTTATAGAATGCTCCACTTACCGGTGTGGATTTCAGCGTCTTTTTCATCGCACCCATGCCCAGCGATTCATCATCCGCCCAGTTGTTGAAAGCATCCTCCGTCATATCGAGGAACAAATCATGCCCGGAAAGGAAGCGATACAATTCGATCAAAATTTTGGAATGATCAGCATCAGTGGGGGCTCCCAGTGAAAGGTATGCCCGGTATTCTTCCGTATCTGCAAAGGCATTGTACAAGCTACGGATATGATCCTCATCCAGTTGCTCGGCAAACTGGTATTTTTTGACCATGTTTAAGAAATCAACATGGTTAGATAAACTTTTAGTACAAGGATTGGAGGATAGAATAGGCTGAAATGACTTGTCTTCCTCTGTAGGCACGAGCTTGGCTGCACGGTTTGCGGCATCAGTCTCCGCATATTGTGCCACACGCAGTGTTACATAAAGGTGATAGATGTAAAGTTCAAAGGCTCTCCAAATACCTCCCTGATATGCCTTTTGCAATTCGGAGAGTTCCAACGACTCATCTCGATTAAGCATGTAAAGGAGTTGCATCACTTTGACCCGGACACTGCGTCTGCTGAGCATAATTTTTCAAATAACTTTGTAAAATAGATGGAAACCAAGGAAATATTCCGCTGCAAAGGAACGGATAATTGCACAAATAAACTCAAATATTGAACCTACTTTTCTTTCTAAAACATAAAAACATGCAAATTGCCTTGAAAATTTACAACAGCGTTTCATTTTTTCATGAACTTGATTTACCTTTGCAGCCCGAATTTCAACACTTCCATTTTTTCATCAAATAAAAAGGAGAAATCCATGCTCATTCTTGAGGTTAAAGACGGCGATACCATTGATAAAGTACTCAAAAAGTACAAGCGCAAATACGAAAAATCAGGTATTTTGAAAGAATTGCGTCGCCGCAAAGCCTTCACCAAACCTTCCGTTGAACGCCGTGCAGAAGTACTCAAAGCGGTGTACAAGGAAGATATGTACGGCAACAAGAACGATTAATTCTTTGTTCCACGAAGAATCGTTTTACGGATACCTTTCGATAGAACGTCGCTATTCCCAGCATACGCTGGCTGCATATCGTGGCGATCTGTCTGGCTTCATACAATATTGTCTGGAGCATCAATGCCTTACCTCGCTCAGCGAAGTAAGGCATTTGCATATACGCTCATGGGTAGTTCACCTGATGCAATCCGGCCAGAGTCCCAGAAGTATCGTCAGGAGGCTTTCCTGCCTTAAAACCTATTTCAAATTCCTGAAAAAACGGGGGTTGATTGATAAAGATCCCATGCGAAAGGTTACTGCTCCGCGCATGGGGAAAAGACTGCCCGTGTTCGTGCAGGAATCCCAAATGGCTGCGCTGTTCTCTCATATCGAATTTGCTGATAATTATGAAGGCTGGATGGCACGTACCCTGCTCGAAATATTATATGCCACCGGCATGCGCCGCAGTGAGGTATCCGGCTTGAAAATCAAAGACATAGACAAAAGTAGAATGGTGTTTCGTGTATTGGGAAAAGGCGATAAAGAGCGGCTGGTACCTTTTGCCCCATACCTGATGGATTTAGTGGAAAAGTATATCTCTATCCGTCATTCCACTTTCTCCGGCATTCAGGAGCCCTGGCTTTTCCTCAATCGAAAAGGCGAACAACTTTCGCCGGAAAGCGTTTATTACACTGTCAAAAAATACCTTTCCACCATCACCACGCTGGAACAGCGCAGCCCACACGTTTTGCGACACTCCTTTGCTACCCACTTGTCCAACCACGGAGCCGATCTCAATGCAATCAAGGAATTGCTTGGACATTCCAATCTGGCTTCCACCCAGGTGTACATGCACAATGATATTGAACGACTCATCAAAGTGTATGAACAGGCTCATCCTAAAGGGGAAGACACGAAGGAATGACACAAAGGGACAATAACACTAAGGCGCTAAGGCGCCAACTCAAACACTCAAACACTCAAACAC
>DLXL01000472.1 GCA_003448025.1 Saprospirales bacterium
ACTTCTTGATGAGTCGGTGGAAGAATTCCGTGTCTCAGAAGGTAAAAGAATGAATATCGTTTTGCGCAACTTCGTTCGACTTAAATGGGCCGAGGTAGCGTTTATAGTGGTAGGGCTGGCCATTATTCTGGTTAATGAATCCCTGAATTTCACCAAAGGACTCGGCGCCGGATTATTTGCCCAGGGGCTGGTTTCCTTACTATTTGATTTCTTCGCGGAAAAACGCGGAAAAACCTACGCTGAATTCGTCAATCGTCAATAGCACAGATGTTTCTTTCCGGTCGCTTTTTCTGGTTTTTAGGGGCTGTAACGGCACTGTTTGCCGCTTCATACCCATTCAGTTGGCTTTTTCCGCTGGCACAAACGGCACTGGTAGGCTTTTTGGGTCTGGTTCTTACTGATGGGATGCTTCTTTTTAGACAAAAACCTGCCCTAACCTGCCGCCGTGAACTGAATCCTGTGTTTTCCTTGTCAGACCCCAATACCGTCCGTATTTTGGTGGAGAATCAATCAGGTATGTTCCTGCAATTGAGCATTGCCGATGAACTTCCTGAACAATTCCAGATCCGGGACGAGGAAATAAAACTGGGCCTGCCGGCTAAACAACATCAGGTACTGGACCGAATACTCAGGCCATTAAGCCGCGGCGCATACGATTTTGGACATATCAATGTATTTGTGGCCACCAGAATTGGATTACTGGAGAGGCGCCTGATCTTTGAACAGACGCAACAGGTGTCGGTGTATCCGAGCATCATCCAGATGAAACAGTTTGAGCTTCGGGCCATGAGGCATATAGCACATGATACAGGTATTAAAAAAATGCGGCGTATCGGGCACTCCTACGAATTTGACCAGATCAAAAATTACGTCCAGGGCGACGATTACCGGTCGGTTAACTGGAAAGCCAGTAGCCGGCGGGCTACGCTGATGGTGAATCAGTATGAGGATGAAAAGAGTCAGCAGGTATATTGTATTGTAGACAAGAGTCGGGTGATGCGTATGCCGTTTGAAGGACTTAGCCTGATGGATTATGCCATTAATACCACGCTGGCTATCAGCAATATTATTTTAAAAAAACAGGATAAAGCAGGTTTGTTGAGTTTTTCAGATGTGATGGGCGCCACCCTGAAGGCAGAACGCGATACAGGTCAGTTGAACCGGATCATGGAAAGTCTGTACCGGGAAAAAGAACGCCCGGTAGAATCAAATTTCGAACTGTTATATGAAGGAGTTCGCAGACTGATTGGCGCTCGTTCGTTATTACTGCTGTTCACCAATTTTGAAAGCATGTATGCGCTGGATCGGGCCTTGCCCACCTTGCGCAGAATAGGGCGGGCTCACCTGTTGGTGGTTGTTTTTTTTGAAAATACGGAAATACGGAAATTAGCACAGGAGGATGTGGTTACCACGGCTGATATGTATCGTCAAACCGTGGCCCGCCAGTTTCTGCAAGATAAAAAGGAAATGGTGACCAAATTGCGGCAATACGGCATACAGGCCGTACTCACCAAGCCGCAGGACCTCACCCTGAATACTATTAATAAATACCTGGAGCTGAAGTCCAGGGGCTTGATTTGATTATTGCAAAAACACGATGGATCTAAAAAAAATACCCTCTCCCAGTTTTGTGCTGGAAGAATCCCGCCTGCGTAAAAATCTGGAACTCATTGCCCGTGTGCAGCGCGAAGCGGATGTACAGATCATTCTGGCATTTAAAGGCTTTGCTATGTGGAGCGCTTTCCCCATAGTGCGGGAATATGTGAAAGGCGCCACAGCTTCATCTTTGAACGAAGCGCGATTGTGTTTTGAGGAAATGAAGGCCTTGTCGCATACCTACGCTGTAGCCTATGTGCCCAGAGAGTTTGGGAAAATACTGCACTTTTCCAGCCATGTTACCTTCAACTCTATCAGTCAATGGAAGCGATTCAAAAAACGAGTACATAATGCCCCGCATCCGGTTAGTCCGGGAATCAGGGTCAATCCGGGCTGGTCGCCGGTTGGTACTGCTTTGTACAATCCTGCCGCACCGGGTTCGCGGTTGGGTGAGCCGGCAGAGAACTTTAAGGGAGTGCTTCCGGAAGGTATTGAAGGCTTGCATTTTCATGTATTGTGTGAAAGTACCAGTCAGGACCTGGAAAAAGTGCTGGGGCATTTTGAAGCACAATTCGCCGCCTTTTTGCCACAATTGAAATGGGTGAATTTTGGCGGCGGACACCTCATGACACGTGAAGGCTATGATGTGGAGCACCTGATTTCAGTACTGAAGGCTTTCCGCGAACGCTGGCCGAATTTACAGGTCATTCTGGAGCCAGGCAGCGCCTTCGCCTGGGATACCGGGGTGTTGGTAGCCACAGTGCTGGATATTGTTAAAAACAAGGGCGTTCGGACCGCTATTCTGGATGTGTCGTTTACTGCACATATGCCTGATACGCTGGAGATGCCCTATCGCCCCCGAATTCGGGGGGCAAGCGAAGAAGTTGCAGGCAAACCCAACCAATACCGCCTTGGTGGCGTAAGTTGTTTGAGTGGCGATTTCATGGAGGAATATGCCTTTGAAAAACCACTGAAAGTAGGACAAAAGATCGTGTTTGAAGACATGATTCATTATACCATGGTTAAAACCACCACCTTCAATGGCGTCACACATCCCAATATCTCCATCCTTCGCCCGGATGGAAAATTGGATATTGTACGACGCTTTTCGTATCGGGATTATCGCAACAGATTATCGTGATTACTTTTGGGGGCATTTAAAGTCATTTGAGAGGTCATTTTGGAGTCATTTGGGTCATTT
>DLXL01000272.1:0-5272 GCA_003448025.1 Saprospirales bacterium
TAATTGGTGACTCCGAGAGGACTCGAACCTCTAACCTTCTGATCCGTAGTCAGATGCTCTATCCATTAAGCTACGGAGCCAAACCCTTTTGATTTCGGGTCGCAAAGGTAAAACCTCTTCGATATAAAAACCAAATCGGAAATTAAATTTTTGGAAATTTTCTGAAATTGACCACATCTCCACGCCCCAGCGACATCACATAAACACCGGCCGGCCAGAAATTAGTTTCAAAATCAATATAATTTTCTGAAAACTGTGCTGGCACTACTTCCTGTTCCAGCATCAACTGCCCCAGCATATTGTATACCCTGAATTGGTACGGTTGAAAAATAGGTGTTTGAAAAAATACACTGAATTTACTGCCACCTTGCATAGTGCGCACCTCCAGGATATCCAATGGGCCTACCACTGCTCCTTTGCACAACTCCCGCACACCTGCCAGCGCATTTCCCAGATCCAAATGACCACCGGTAACTGTAATGCCGCTCAGGCTTGTATTGGGCTCTGCACTAAAAAGTATCGCATCCCGAACCCGCCGGGCACAGGCTACAGGATTGCTAACAGCATCACTCGTAAAGGGTTCGCAATCCAGGCTGTACAGCAAAGCAATACCGCCAGCCACGTGCGGCGCAGCGGCAGAGCATCCGCCTATGATCCCGTAAGAAGGTATATCATTGTTCTGCCCGCCACTATTAAAGGTGGAATAAGTATCCGTACCCGGCGCAGCCAGATCAATACTCATGCTTCCAAAACCTGATTGCGGCACTTTTATGCCGGATTTAGTGATATTGGTTACTGAAATAAGGTATTCACTGGTACAGGTAGTAGGCATGTCGCCAACAATTTCCACATCTACATTTCGGTTGGTGGTGGCAGCCACACTGATTACGCCCAGTTTTCCCAGCGAATCGTACAAAGCGCACCAAACCGGGTGATCTTCTGCAAATTCATCATCAAATCCGAATGATGCATTGGTAGCCACAATAAAAGCTCCTTTGGCGCCATTGGTTTGATTGTACTGTTTGCGCATTTTACCCACATACTGGTACCCCTGTATGATCTCGCTTTCGTAGTCCATTCCAGCCACATTAAGTAGTTTAACATACCAGTTAACCCCACTAATACCTTGCTGATTATTACCTCTGGCGCCTATGATGCCATTTACTGCTGTGCCATGATACCCCTTGGTACCTAAATCATCGGCGAAGGTTTGGGGATTCCAGCCGCCAAAATCATCTATATACCCATTGCCGTCATCATCCACGTCGTTATTCGGGATTTCATGCCAGTTCCAAAAACGATTTGGCGCCAAATCCGGATGGGTCATGAGTGCGCCTTTTTCCAGCACCGCCACTACAATGGTATCGCCGGCAGGTGTGAGCCCCCCGGTGGTGGCCGCCCAGATTTCAGGAGCATTAATAAAACTCATATCTCCTTGTCGCCACCACTCCGTATCATTAGGCTCCAGATTGCGTTCATCCACTTTATTATTGAATTGCGCCTGCTCAATGCCTTTAGCCTTACGGAGTATTTGCAGCAATCCATCTGCCGATTTGTCCTGCGTTTCCGGATATTGAAGGAGGTACATGTGCCAATCAGCTGCCAGCGTTTGTTTTACGGCAAACGGGATGCCTGTACTCCGGTTTAGCTCAGACACTACAGCATTAATCTGAATACCTGGCTGCAACTGAACAATAATTTCCCCTGGCCGACGCGCAGGAGTAGTTGTTTGTGCACTTAGTGTGGCGCCGATGAATAAAAGCAAGAGGAGAAAGCAGGTTGTGTTTTTCATGTGTGGAACTATTATTAAAATGTGGTCTATTGAACCCGATATCTTTGTTTTGGTTGCCTCAAAGAAAGTCGTTTTATCAGAAAAGGTTTGTGGTAGCAAATGTTTTTTTGGCCATTACCTGTCAAATGTCGTTTCGTAAAAAGCTACCACACGCTCATCGGTAATGACATCCTGCATACGTATAGGCTGGCGCAACACCACGCCTTCCAACGTTTTGCACCTGCTGAGCGCTACATAAAGTTGCCCGTGTTCAAATGCACCTCCTCCCAAATCAATCAGTACCTTTTCAAATGTCTTGCCCTGACTTTTGTGGATGGTGATCGCCCAGGCCAGTTTTAGGGGGTATTGGGTAAATGATCCAATCGTTTCTGTTTCTACACCGCCAGTGGCGCTGCCTTTGTATCTTATTACATCCCACTCAGACTTATATACCTCTATTTTACGCTTTTTGCCGGTCTGCGAATCTTCAGTCTCCACAATAATGGTGTCTTTAGTCAATTGGGTTATGACGCCAATGGTGCCGTTCACAAACTGACGCTCCTCTATATCATTACGTACAAACATCACTTGCGCACCTTTGCGGAGTCGCAACGAGAACTCGGTAGGATATAATGCCGGATCAAACTGACCTTTTACTTCTGCTATAAATTCATGCTCAGCAGCATCCAGCAGCGACAGCTCCTTTTGATTAATCCGGTCGGCCGTAGCATTCCTTGCGCAGAGCGTAATAAAACCTTCTGTTGCAGAAAATTTGGGTTCGTGGCGTTCATTGAGATCCTCCAGATCATCGTAATCCAACTGATTCACCCTTACCGCTTCCAACAAACGCAAAAAATGCCTGGACTCCTGCCGGTACACCTTTCGTAGTTCCAGTGTGTCCAGCGCAAAATCTTCATCCTGAAACACTTTTGCGGAAAAAAAATAGGGCGAATCATAATAATCGCTGAAGTAGGATGCTTCTACCGGGTCCCTTGTTACTACAGGTGGCAACTGGAACAGATCTCCGAAAAACACCACCTGTACACCGCCAAAGGGCCGGAAATTTTCGCGGTTTACCCGTAAAAATTTATCCATTCCATCCAGCATGTCTGCACGAACCATGGATATTTCATCAATGATCAGCACCTGAAGGTTTTTATATACCCGAAGCTGATCTTTTCTGGTAACCTTTCTGGATGCTTCGTTTGGTGTAATGATGCGGGGCGGAAACCCAAAAAACGAATGAATCGTTTGCCCCTGAACATTCAGGGCAGCCACTCCTGTAGGCGCTAATACCGCTATTTTTTTCCTTGAGGTATTCCGGAACAACTGTAAAAGCGTACTTTTACCTGTACCTGCCTTTCCTGTGACAAACAGATTGGTATCGGTTTTTTCCAGCATATCCAGGGCATACCGGAAGTCGTCGTTTAGTTGTAACAGCGGCAATTGGCTCATATCAGGGCAAAGATGCAGCAAACTGCTCAATGCACAACTACCCTCGTTAAACCTTCCTGCCTATCCATGGTCAAAGCGACGTTACTTCAATTTGATTCAACATTATTTAAAACCACAGCGTATGAAAGCACTCAAATTTTTCCCTTTTTTATCTTTCTTGCTTCTGCCTCTGTTTAGTCTTACACTTTCAGCGCAGGAAGAAATGGATGAAACACTCCAGGACAGCACCGGATTGCCCGGTGATCATTTTAGTCTGGAAGCGGCGATCGAGTTGTTCAAAAAATCTGACTCACCGGAGGATTTTGAAAAACGGCTTAATGCTGAAAACAATGATGTGAACAACCTTGATCTGAACGAAGATGGAAAAATCGACTATATACGTGTAGAAGGCCGCAAAGATGGCGACGCGCATGCCCTGGTTTTACAGGCTGTAATGGGTGAAAATGAAGTTCAGGATGTAGCCGTCATCGAAATTGAAAAACAAGGCGACGAGAATGCCGTATTACAAATCATTGGTGATGAAAATGTATACGGTGAGCAAGTTTTCGCCGAACCTTTTGAAGATGAAAAGGCCGGAAATGGTCGCAATAAAGGTCCTGAAGCTCAGCGCACTCCGGTAAGGATCATTGTAAATGTTTGGCTGTGGCGACCAGTTCGCTTTATGTACGCACCCGGATATCGGGTTTGGGTATCTCCATGGCGTTGGGGTGTTTACCCAACCTGGTGGCGCCCATGGCGACCCTATCCATGGGGTGTATTTCATGTTCGTGTCCGCCCCTATCGCGCACATTGTCATATAGTAAACGTACACCGCGTACATCGTGCACATGCAGTTTATGCGCCCCACCGCCGCCATTCTACGGTAGTACATACCCGTACGACTACTGTAGTAAAGGCCCGTGGTCCGCACGGCGGAAAAGTGGCTGCCAAACGCACTACTACCACTACAAAAAGCCGGAATGGAAGAGTTCAGGAAACTAAAACCACCACCGTTGGCAAAAAAGGGCGCAATGGAACCGCAGGCGCCAGGAAAACAACTACTACCAACAAGCCAAGAGGCAGACGGAATTGATGGTTGGAACAACTGATTCTATCAAGGCAGAAGTACATTAGTAGCGTGTGCTCTGATCACCTCAAATAAGGTGTTTGGACAGAAAAAAGGGACATTTCTACTTGTACTTCTGCTTAACTGAGCCCGCCGAGGCAACAAATATGCCATTACGGTGCTATTATAAACACTTGAAAATCAGTCAAATTTTATCAATGGGATTTTAAGGTTTAAAAAAATCGAATTAAAAACGATCAAAAATCCCATTAATGCTTGGAAGTTACCATAAAATCATACTTTTACGGCCGTATTTGCTAACATTTTACCAATCAAAATCATGAGTAAGATCTTCAACGACATCAAACAAAAAGTAGCCGAAATCGAGGCAGACGTGAACAAATTCTATGGCGGCAACAACGCAGCCGGAGCTCGTGTTCGTAAGGCTATGCAAGAACTGAAAAGCCTGGCTACAGATCTGCGTAAAGACGTATTGGACACCAAAACCTCTCGCACTGCAAAGTAATTCCTTTGCTGAAAAAAGATTCTTAGAGCCGCGCCATAACCCGGGTGCTCTTTTTTTTTCTACCCCCCTGCCCTCACCCGGGGATCAACCCATCCATATAGCAGATCTGTGAAGATATTGACTGCAATAAAAACAATAGAAGCAAAAAGCACACTACCTAATACTACCGGGATATCGAAATTCAAAAGCGCTTGCACCGTAACATCTCCCAGGCCTTTGAAATTAAACACACTTTCTACAAAGAATGCACCGGTCAGCAGGGCGGCAAACCATCCAGAAACGGCAGAAATGAGCGGATTCAAAGCATTTCGCAGGGCATGTTTTATCATTACGGTTTTTTCTGATAAACCTTTGGCTCTTGCAGTACGTACATAATCCTGGGAAAGCACATCCAACATGGTGCTCCTCGTTAATTGCGTAATTAACGCTACCGGACGCACGCCCAGTGCAAGTGCCGGCAGGATCAGATTTTGCC
>DLXL01000272.1:5426-5899 GCA_003448025.1 Saprospirales bacterium
CTCACCAAAGTCATTGATAACCCGCAAACTCCCCTGTATTTCCAATCCGGTCCAGGCACTCCAGGTATAGCCAAAAATTAAGGCAAACATCATGGCCGCCACATAAGAAGGAACAGAATACCCAAACACAGACACCACTGATATCCAATAATCCAGCCATGAATGGGCCTTTAAAGCTGCCAGCACACCCAAAAACACACCAATGATGATGGCTAAGATCATAGCGGAGGTGGCCAAAAGTGCCGTTGATGGAATAGCATCCGCCAAAATCTCTGCCACAGGACGGCCTGTTTGGTAAGATTCCCGCAAATATGGCCATTTAAGCACCCATGCTTTGTCTTGTGACAATTCTGTCAATGGTATAAAGTGGTACTTTCTTTGGTTTTCCGGTGTCAAAGTCAGAACCGAAACAGGAGAAAGAGCAGCCAGGTATTATACCAATTGGATGTGCAGCGGCTGATCCAATCCCAATT
>DLXL01000631.1:0-412 GCA_003448025.1 Saprospirales bacterium
AATGGGAGGCCTTTTTTGTTTCTGCGTGAAAAGATAAAGGTGGGCGGTAAATGCAGCCGCTTTTTTGTCAGAAACTAAATTGATTCACCACTATTTCTCTTATAATCCGCTGAGTTACGATACACAAAAAGATAAGGTTTCTGCCCAGCATTCTTGAATGAAAATCTCATATCTTTGCAAATCCGAGTCCGTAATTCGGATTTGCAAAGATATGATCGCGCGACAATCTTTTGAAAAAGTACAAGAACTGGCTCAGCAGTTCAAATCCGTAGCTATTTTAGGGCCCCGGCAAAGTGGGAAAACCACGCTTTCCCGTGCTGCCTTTCCTGAAAAGCCCTACGTCTCGCTTGAAAATCCTGATGCTCGCCGCTTTGCTTTGGAGGATCCCAGAGGTTTTCTAAAGCAATTCCCT
>DLXL01000631.1:528-4999 GCA_003448025.1 Saprospirales bacterium
TATTTTCTAAAGCAATTCCCTAACGGAGCGATTCTTGACGAAATCCAAAGGACTCCTGAAATACTGTCCTACCTCCAACAAATTCTGGATGAAGAACCGCGCCGGGGCAAGTTCGTGCTCACAGGTTCCAACAATTTTTTGTTGGAACAAAGCCTGACCCAATCACTGGCGGGTCGCGTGGCATATTTGGATTTGCTGCCTTTGTCGTTGGCCGAGTTGAAGCCCCTGGATAAGGCATTGGACGATGTTGACACCTGCATTTTTCAGGGTGGGTATCCGGCCCTCTGGGCGGAGGGTATTCCTGCTGCCAATTGGTTTCCTGCTTACCTCCGCACTTATGTTGAGCGGGATGTGCGGAATATCCGCAACCTCGAAAATCTTGCTGCCTTCGAAAAAACAATTGCCCTCTGCGCAGGTCGCGTTGGCCAATTGCTCAATCGGCAAAATATCGCGCTCGAAGCAGGGGTGTCCGATAAAACGGTGGAGGCTTGGTTGGGCATCTTACAGGCTAGTTATATCGTGTTTCTGTTGCCGCCTTGGTATCAAAATTTCAACAAACGGATCGTAAAATCACCCAAACTTTACTTTTACGACACGGGCTTGGCTTGTTACTTGCTTGGAATCCGCCGGCCAGAAGACTTGCGCTTGCACCCATTCCGGGGAGCGCTTTTTGAAAATCTGGTAGTAGTTGAAATGCTCAAAGCACGGCTCAACCAGGGTGAACGCTCCAACCTTTTTCATTGGCGCGACAGCACAGGAAATGAAGTGGACGTAATTGTAGATAAGGGAATTCTACAAAAGGCAGTGGAAATAAAATCCAGCCAAACCATCTCTGACACTTTTTTTAAAGGCTTGCGATATTGGGAAAAATTAAGCGAACAATCGGGTGGTACTGTAGTCTATGGTGGTGACGAAACCCAAACCAGAAGCAGCGGCCTTCAGGTAATTCCGTGGCGCGAAGCCGGTAAGATTTGATTTAAAGTTATCAAATCTCACCCCGAAGGAGCGTAGGTCTGGATGATCCAGGCGCGGCGGGGCATCAAGTGATTGGCTACATGCGATGGGTTTAAGAGGGAACACCATGGGGCGGAAAGTCGGAGGTTCGTCCCGAGTGCTCGGGACTGTGCCCACAAGGCCTTCCAGAAATGGGAGGCCTTTTTTTCTTTCCAGTGTTTTAGTTGAGGGGTGTTTTAGTGTTTTAGTTAGCGTTCAGCTGGGTTGTGGTTGATATTTTGGCTTAAATGGCTTTCTCTTCGTTTCTCTGCGTCTTTCCGCCTTGGTTTCGTAGTGCCTTTTCTCAAGTAAACAACAACTTCAAGGCTGCAATTAACAGCACCACTGCGAGGCTGATTTTCAACGCCTTTTGCGGAAATTTAAAGGCTCCTGCCCAGGAGCCGGCTAATCCACCCAGTACGGCAATGCCCACCATGACCGCCATTTCTGAGGTAAAATCTACGCCATGACGGAGTTGGCCAGCGAGTCCGGCAATAGAGTTAACTACAATGAACAGCGCACTAATGGCTGCGGATTGTTTCACCGTTGCCCAGCCCAGCAACAGGAGCAGTGGGGATAAAATGATACCACCCCCTATGCCAATCATTCCGGAAAGTAGCCCGATAGCAGCTCCGATAATCAGCGCTGCGGGCAGGAAAAGTGGCCTGTTTGCTTGCTGAAGCGTTTCCGTCGGCCATAAAAACCGGATTGCCGGGAATAGCAGCAGCAGTCCCAATAGTTGTTTATAGATCGTAACAGGAACAGAAAGTAGTCCGCCCAGATAAGCCGCAGGAATAGCTGCAATGGCAAATGGCCAAAACAGTTTCCAGGAAAAGTATCCGCCCCGGAAATACGTGAGAAACGCTATGCTGGCCACAAAAATGTTTAGCACAAGTGCCGTTGGGCGCATCACTTCCGGTGCAAAGCCGAACAAGGCCATCAGGGCTAAATAGCCGCTGGCGCCGCCATGACCCACAGAGGCATACAAAAAGGCCACCAGCAATAACAGTATGCCAAACAGATAACTGAATTCAACGGTCATATCAGATTGGGTTAACCAGGTGCACTTCCACACTTTGCCCTTTATCTACAATGGTAGCGTCTTCTTCCAGCACAATGAGGCAATCTGCCAGGGCAAAGCCATTCATTTTATACGACTCCTGTGCGTGCAAGGGGAACACCTGTTGGCCATCTATTTTGCCTTTCAGGAAATGCGTGAGTCCGGCCTTTTTGGTTACAGTTTCGCTGAGCATTTTTTGGGTAGTACGCGGGAACAAATCCTTTCTGCCCATCATTTGGTGCAATAGTGGTTCCACATATTCGTAGTAGCAAGTGAGCACGGACCCCGGGTTTCCGGGCAGTGCAAACACCCGTTTTTGGTCTTTTTTTCCATAAAACAGCGGCTTCCCCGGCTTTTGTTTCACTTTGTAGAATCCGGTTTCCACACCGCAATAATCCAGCGCTTTTTTCACCAGATCATAATCGCCTACGGAAATCCCGCCCGTACAAAGGGCTACATCGCAACTTTCCAGTACTGTTTGCAAACAACGGATGATTTCCGGTTCGTCATCGTCGCAACGAAAGACCCATTCAGGTTGGATGCCCAGCTCCTGAAGGGCCGCTATAAGGGTAAAGGAATTGCTTTCAAATACTTGTCCGGGCTGAAGGGAAGTTCCAGGCTTGGCCAGTTCTTTCCCGGTAATGATGAGCCCAACACGAGGCTTGGTCCAGACATCTACGGTAGTGATGCCCAGACCGGCCAGCAAACCAATGACTGCCGGATTAATCAGTGTACCTGCCTGCAGCACCAGATCCCCTTTGGAGGTTTGTGAGGCGCGTGGACGCACATTGGCGCCGGATTTCAGGTCTGGATCTTCGAGGTAAAGTATATTGTTTTCCCGGCGCACTTTTTCCTGCATCACAACAGTATCCGCTCCTTCAGGCACCGCTGCTCCGGTAAAAATACGCACGGCAGTACCTTTTTTCATGGGTCCTTCAGGCACTATACCGGCCTGAACTTCACCCATAACTTGTAACGGGCTTCCGGCATCCGCAAACTGCAAGGCATAACCATCCATGGCCGATTGATTGAAAGGGGGCATATCCACCGGGGAAAACAAGGGTGCAGCAAGTACCATACCCAGACTGTCGGCCAACGGTTTGGATTGGGAAACCAGCGGCGGAATGGAGTTGGATATGATTTGTTTGGCAAGGTGGACGGATGTCATGTTGAGGATTGTTTTTTCCGGAGATTTACACAGATGGACGATGACGGCCAAACACCCGGCCCCTCAAATCCCAAATCGTAAATCCAATTCGGAAATCGTAAATCGTTAATCGGATATCGTAAATCATTACCCGCCAATGGCAATCATACTGCGATTCTGTAGTTTATCGGCTTCAATATGATCGTAATCAGCCCGCAATTGTCCGCCGAGGGCTTCTTCTTTGAGGTCGAGGCAATGTTTGATTAGGGGTACGATGTCTTCGCCTTTGCGCAATGCGCCGAGCAGGTCTACCTCAGAGCGGGAGAACAGGCAATTTTTCATTTTCCCGTCGGCGGTGAGGCGCATTCGGTTGCAGCCTGCGCAAAACGGCTCGCTCATGGTGCTGATGATAGCGAAGGTGCCTTTATGGCCGTACACCTGGTATTTGCGGGCCGTATCATTTTTAGCGTCCTGCAGTTTTTCAAAGTCGAAACGGGCCCCAATCAATTCCAGCATTTGTGCTGCGGGAAATACCTGATCATGTTCCCATTGATTGCCCTGGAAAGGCATAAATTCAATGAACCGGGGATGTATGGGCAGGTCGCGGGTTAGTGCCACAAAATCCGGCAGTTCCTGTTCATTTACTCCCTTCATGACAACCGTGTTCAACTTTACGCGCAAGCCTTTTTCCAGCATCAGCTCCAGGTTTCGCCAAACCCGATGCCAGTTGTCGCGGCGTGTTAGGGCAAAAAAGGTTTCCGGATGGAGCGTGTCCAGGCTCACGTTGAGGGATCGTATGCCTGAGCGCAGGAACAAATCGGCAAACTGATCAGCCAGTACGGCATTGGTGGTGATGGTTAACTCTACCGGAAGGACGGACAGTCGTTCGATGATCTCGGCAGCCTCTTTGCGTACCAGCGGTTCCCCGCCGGTGAGTCTGATCTTGCGCACGCCATGCTCAACAAAAACACGTGCCATCGTTTCGATCTCTGCGGCCGACATCAATTGATTATGCGGCATGCAGCGAATATGCTCATCAGGCATACAATACGAGCAACGCAGGTTGCAGGAATCCGTCAGGGAAATCCTCAGGTAATCGTGCACGCGATGAAAGCGATCTGTGAGCATGGTTAGGGCCAAACAATGAATGGCCGGGTAAAGTTCGGAAGAATTATGGAGATGGGCTTGTGAGGTTTGTGAGGTTTATGGGGGTTGTGGGGTTTATGGGGTTTATGAGGTTTTTGGGGTTTATAGGGTTTTTGGGGTTTATG
>DLXL01000430.1:0-4802 GCA_003448025.1 Saprospirales bacterium
CCTCCTCCCCCCCACCCTCCCCCCCCCCCCCCCCCCCCCCCCCCTCCCCACTTGGACATTGGACATTGGATATTGGATATTGGATATTGATTATTGGATATTCTTCTCATTCTTTCACTTCAAACACTACCGTATCTATATGCAAATTCTCTACAGGTACGCTGGTGGTTTTACCCCCTCTGGTCATACATTCTTCATTAAAATAAGTCTGTGCGAATAACTGTGAAAGCGCACTCTTGTTATTCGCCTCCCCTACCCCTCTGGTTTGGGTGATAGATCGCAGATCCACAGGCTGGTCTGTAGCCAGTAATTTGAGCAACTCCTTTCCATTGGAAGGACTCAAGCTGAAACTCTGTGAAATTTCTATCGACTTACCCGGTTCTACTTTTAACTCTTCAGGGGTCTCCTGGGCATTAGGCGCCAAAACGGTTACTTTATTATTGCTTTCAATATCCAACAGGGTAAAGTAGGCTGTTCGCTGACCTTTATTGTGAACACGAAGACGGATAACATCTCCAGATTTAAATGAAATATTGCCCTGTACATCTGTTTTTGTCTGAAGGTTTAACTCCTTAGAAACTTTAAAGGTCCTGGTGTCCAATTCAACAGGAATTATCTCAAGCGCCAGTTGTAGGCCTTCGTTTTCTACTTTTAAATTCCTCAGATAATCAGCTTGTGCCCATGAAAGCATTTTTCGGATCATGCGTTCTGCAATCATTCCAGGAGATTTTTGAGCGTCCACTTTTTCCAGCAACAATCCCCGGCTTCGCAACTGAAATTCATTTCCTGCTTTGACGACTTGTACATCAGGATTCTCCGTGACCTCTGAAATAACAGCCAGTTTCTGAATTTTTTCCCGGATAGCCACTGCAACCGGATCTCCCTTCGCAAGGTCCAGTTGTATACTTGCGTGTAATGGGCCAAAGTTTTTTTCAATGGTATAGACCCAGGCAGAGCAGTCGGATTTGTTTTGCAAAGGTTTCTCCAGTTTTACAACACTTTCAAAAGGGGCAGTTGCACTCAATGTTCCTTTCAACATCGGCTCTGCCGCAGAGGGGCTCGGAGTTCCGGACGGATACAAGCCTACTATAGTCCCCTCATGCATGCCATGCATCCATCCTGCATCTATTTGAATGGTGTTGCGCGACTTACATTGACTGATTTTGCTGTAATTCGGTGCTTCAAATAAATTCCCGCCAAATATTTGCTGATCCATCATGCCCTCAAATTGAGGGGTCTGATAAGGTGCTATACCTGCCATGGCAGTTTTTACCTGATCAAAAAGCATACGATAGGTAGTACTCGGGCCTGATTCATTCAGTTTTTGGCAAAATGCATAGGTTAGAGAACCAATGCCCTGTCCCGCATCATCTTTGGCTTCATAATTCAATTGCCCGGCAGATGCTCCAAAAAATGCTGCCATAGGTGCTTTTGCGATTTTTTGGTCGTCCGGAAGCCAGCCATTTTCCGGTTTGTTACGTGGTTGCTGGGCAATATAGCCGGAGTCGGCCATAACAAAGTCTGTTCCACGCGCCATAGCCATGGCACGGGTGCCTGTACCTGAATGGCAGGAGTCAAGGATCACCAAAACATTTCCGGTTGGACCGATTTTATTACGTGCTTCATCCAGTAAAGCTCCCAGTTCCTCATCCCGAATAAGATTCTCGCCCTGATACCCATCTTTCTGGTATTTCATGGGAGAATCATAAGGCACAATAGCTTCGTCAAAACCGTCGTACTCATCGCCGTTGTTATCAGCAACCTGCTGTCCGTGGCCGGAAAACTGGAACAGAAACACATCCCCCGGCTTCAGGGACTTAACCGTTTTTCGTAAAGTTTTCAAAATCTCCTCCCTTGTAGCATCCTTATCCACCACCTGCGAAATATTGCCCGCCTTAAACCCTTGCCTGAGCAAAGCATTGGTCAAGAGCAAAACATCATTCTGAGCATTGATTTTCTGCCAGCCGGAGGCCTCCGGGTAATCTCCCACAGCGATGATGAGCGCTATTTTTCGGGGAGTCTGGGCAGGTAGGAACATGGGGAAAAGCCCAAGCCACAATAGCAAAAAACCAAAAGATTGTTTCATTGTATAGATTATTGTCAATCAAAATTACTTTCGAATGTGAAATCTCTGCAAAAATGGTATTCTTTTTTCTGCCCATGGGCAGAAAAAAGAATACCATTTTTGCAGTACATCCGCATATTACTCAACCATTAAGGGCAAGTACTTAACCGTCCTTTGTTCAACTATCCTGACCCAATAAAGGCCACTGGATAGTTTAGGATAATCACAACTCAACGTATTCCAACCTGAAACTACTTGAAAAGCTCTTTCAAACATGGTTCTTCCATTCAAATCAAGCAAAGCAATTTGAGCAGTTTGAGGCCTGGCAGTATTGAATTCCAGGTAAAACCTACCTTCTGCATTTGGATTGGGATAGAGGCGTAGCTCATTGTTTACCAATGTTTGATCCTCCTTCACTGAGACATTTCCGCCATCATTCAAATAAAGATTTGCAACCGGGATTTTGGCGGAATTGAAACCTGCAATAAATACATCCAGATCATCGTCTCCGTCAACATCTGAAATTTTGATAGAGCACTCACTCACGTTTTTAAAAGGATGATTCAGAATTGGATTGAATTTCCCGGTTCCATCGTTTGAATACCAATGAATGGTGGTTAACTCATCCTTGTTTCTGCCTGAGATGATCAGATCATCATCCCCGTCTTGGTTCAGGTCTATACAAACTGCATCACTATAATTAACTCCTTCGAATATATTACTGAGGTCTTCCGTAAAATGCCCGGAGCCATCATTAAGGTATAATTTGGCAATACGTTCCCCCCATATACCCATAAGTTCTCCGGTAATCAGGACATCCTGATCTAAATCTCCATCCACATCTGAAAATTCAACATTCCCATGAACGACTCCTACGAAAGGAACATCAGGCTGTTCTGTAAAGGATCCGGCACCATTGTTAAGGTATAAGGTTGCATAATATTGACTTGCATGACCACCAGTAATGATTACATCTTTAAGTTGATCTCCATTGACATCTGCGAATGCAAGGGCGCTTGCCACAATAACCTTGAATTGGTCCGGGAATACTGCGTTAAAATGCCCGGTTCCGTCATTGAGATAAAGCTGAGCAATAGCAGTCGAATTTGGGGCCCCTCCTGTAATAAGGATATCCAGATCCATATCATTGTCAACATCGGAGAATGCCGCTTCACCTAAATAGGTAGCAATAAAGGGAGTTCCCTGTGCCTCTGTGAAATTACCTTGCCCATCATTGAGAAATAATTTTACGATGCGGTTCAACCCACCAGTGCCTCCATTCATAAACAAGTCTTGATCATTGTCACCATCTACATCTGCAAACAACAGATTGCCTCCTTCTGAAGGAACAAACGGATGGTTGGTTACTTCCGTGAAATTACCTGCGCCATCATTGGTAAAGAGTTTTATAATCCTGGATTGAATGCTTGTGCCTTGATATACAAGGTCCTGGTCTGAATCACCATCAATATCTGCAAAGGCGACATCGCCTTGGTTTATACCTTTAAAATACCAGGGCATTACCTCTACAAAAAGGCCGGTACCATCATTTTTATAGAGTCTTGAGTATGCAGAGCCGGCGCCAGCTCCAGATACCAAGACATCCATGTCTGAATCTCCGTCAACATCTGAAAAGACGCCCTGGCCATAAGCAACCGCCAATAGGATACTTCCAGCAACCTGACTAAAATTTCCAGCCCCGTCATTTCGGTATAATCTGGTGATTCGCGAACTGTTAGACAGTCCAGTGAGTAGCACATCCTGGTCATTGTCGCCATCAACGTCTGCAAAACGTACACTCCCTAGATATGTAGCTGGAAAGGGATTTGGAATCACTTCGGTGAAATTACCCACTCCATCATTACGGAAGAGTTTGGTAACAGCTCCAGCTATACCAGTACCCATCTGAATAAGATCCAAATCCTGATCGCCATCCACATCTGCAAAAACGGATTCACTATATTGCATTCCAACAAATGGTGTGTTGGATTTCAAGGTAAAATCCCCAGTCCCATCATTAAGAAACAAGGAAGCTAAATTAAATCCAAGTGAACTCCAGCCAGAGAGCAACAAATCCTGATCCTGATCTCCATCTACATCGGCAAAGGCAATACCGCCATTACCTACATTAGGCAAGGATGGAACTATAGTTTCTGTAAATGCTCCGAAACCGTCGTTTTTATATAATTTTGTGTAGTATACATTTCCATTAGAATCATCAAGCCCACAAATAAGCAGGTCTTGATCCTGATCGCCATCTACATCAGCGAATTTCAAATCCCCCGACTTCAAGGCTACTATGTTTGTCCCGGTCACTTCTGTGAACACTCCAGACCCATCATTGAGGTAAAGTCTTGAAACAGGCGACCAATCTAATAGATCTCCCATAATAAATAAATCGAGGTCCTGATCCCCATCAATATCTGCAAAAGCAGCATTGCTAAATTTTAGAGGAATAAGATTTAAGCCCTTAACCTTTTCAAATTTCCCAGTACCATCATTTTTATACAATTCAGTTACTCCTCTCCCTGCATTGTCAGATCCGGTTACAAGCAAGTCTTCGTCATTATCTCCATCTATGTCTGCAAATACATTGGAACCATACACGATCGCTTCAAATGGCAGCTCGGGCGGGTAGAGTTCAAAGTTTTGGGCAACTAGTTTGGTAGAAGTTAAAATAACCAACAAAATTGGGAAAATGGACTTCATAAGCATGATTTGGGTAGGTAGTGTTGTG
>DLXL01000430.1:5024-5191 GCA_003448025.1 Saprospirales bacterium
ATTTTGGGTTTTAAACACAACGGTATAACGAATTCCAACAAAAACAAGGCTCCGGCTTATGCACTTTTCCCTCTTCGAACATCCAAACCTAATTACACATAACAAAACTTTCCATTTATGCGAAACACAATCCTGCTTCTGCTTCTGGCCACTCCTTATTTCCTCAA
>DLXL01000430.1:5368-5961 GCA_003448025.1 Saprospirales bacterium
TTTTAAAAACAACAAAGCCATGGTGGAACGTAATGGCAAAGTGCCGGTGGAAAACCGACGATTCATCACCCGCTCGCTTCCACCTGCTTTGTTTGGCACCTATTGGGCAGCTTCTGCTTCCGGCGACCTAACCAGCATATTTACAGCGCTAGACAGCCTGGAAACCTTTGATCCAAGCGCTTCGCCGGTGGATATGATGGAAAAGAACAAAAACCAATCGGTCCGGATTTGGATTCACTCCTCCAACAGCCAACCACTGGAACAACTGGAAGGAAAATTCATTCGGAGGCTATCCAATCCCATGCAAAATGCAAATCCCCATTATCAGGTACAACAGGCGTCTAATGTGCCTTTTCTTTTCCAAACAACAGATGGCCGATATTTATACCTCAATGAAATGGCCGTAAGTCGTATTGAATTTACTAATGAACCGGCTATTCCCAGTGCAAAAAAAGCCTCTGGAAGGCTCGAACTCCGCTTCAATTCTGATAAAAAAGAACAGGACGTGAACCTGGTGTACCTCAGCGACAGCATTGGCTGGACGCCTATTTACCGGATGGAAATGATGGGCAACAATAAGGCGCGACTATCAT
>DLXL01000430.1:6078-9602 GCA_003448025.1 Saprospirales bacterium
AGGCTCGCCGATTTTCAACCCCGACACCGTCGCGCAGCAAATCCGCAACAATTCCGAAGATCTGGGAGATGCCGAATTGCGTCTGGCCGTTGGCATCCCTAAATTCCAGTTTGCAGAGGAACCATCTCGTCTTTTCAATTTTTATCTCTTCTCAAACCAATACCAACAGCAGCGTTACTATAGTTATCAATCGAACGGGATTGTCTCTCAGACTATAAATACAGAATCATTTGATGAGGTTACTGTTCCGGGAGGCGCCCGAAATAACCAAATGAATGCAGCCACCTCAAGCGCTGAAGACTATTTCTTTTACTCCGTACGGCCAGGCAATTTCTCCAAATTCAGCAGGTATCAGGTACCAATTCTGGAAGAAACCGTAGAAACCAGGCACTATTTTGAAACCACACTGATTCGGGCCACACCGGATTTGTTACATAATTATACCTCGTATCAATCCTATGCAGATCAACGCAAACCTGATGATGCCTATCCGGTAGACCATATCGTAGAGTTTAAGAACCTAAGCAAACAGCCCTGGACTACCGGTGTGGTCAACCTGTTTTCGGAAAACAAAAACGGCTTGCAGGCTGTAAGCCAAAGCCAACTGGCCTACACCGCAGCGGGAGCCACCAGCAAAGTGACCATAGCACAAGCGCCCGACATCAGGGTAAACCATGTGGAAGCCGTTGTTGACCGGAGGGAGAATGTGAAGGAGTTTTTTCTTCACAAGTACGATGTAGCCAAGGTTGAAGGTAATGTTTCGGTTACCAATTACAAGTCTGAGCCTGCAACCATAAAGATACGCCGAAGCATTATTGGCAAACCGCTCAGCTCAGGGCAGGAATGGCAAAAGCAGGAAGAAAACGCCTATCTGGGGGTCAATTCTTCCTTTGAGGCTGTGTGGGAAATTACGCTAAAGCCTGGTGAATCGCGTACCTGGAAATACGATTATGAAGTATTGGTGGATTGGTGAGTATGGGGTTTCGGCGGCTAAACCCGCCGGTACAGTACCCCCGAAAACAAACCGGGGCGCCTCGCTTCTGCGCGGCGCCCCGGTGATATGTAAAGCTGTGCGTATTCCTGCTACGGGAAAATACCCATAGAGATATAGTCGCCCGCAATTTTCTTAAGCGAGCAAACGAATGCGGCTGTACGCACATCCTTGATGTCAGGGTGCTGACGGAAGGTTTCCTTAATCTGACTATAAGCTGTAATCATGGTATCTTCCAGACCAGAGTTTACCAGATCCACTTCTGTGCCGCCGCGGGTCAGCAGGTCACGATCGCGGTCGCTGATGGTTTTGCCCGTCATTTCTTCTACTTTCGATACAATGCGGTTGAAAGCACCGTGCTGGAAGCGATTTTCCAAACGACCGAAACGGTGATGCGAAAGGTTTTTCAACCATTCGAAATAGGATACTGTAACACCGCCTGCATTGATATAAAAATCAGGAAGGATGATGGTGCCTTTGGCGATCAGGATCGGATCAGCATCTGCCGTGATGGGGCCGTTGGCAGCTTCAGCAATGATTTTAGCTTTGATTCGCGGAGCATTTTCGGCTGTAATCTGGTTTTCCAGCGCTGCAGGGACCAGGATATCACAATCCAGCTCAAGTGCAGCCAGCGCGTCGCCAATGTGTTTGGTTCCCGGGAAGCCGATGATAGAACCGGTTTCCTTGCGGAATTCCAACAGCTTTTCCACATCAATACCGTTCGGATCGTGGATAGAACCTTCCCGTTCTGAAACGCCGATGATTTTCACCTGACCTTCCTTCTGGCTGATCAGGGCTGTATTGCTGCCCACATTACCAAGGCCCTGAACCACCATGGTTTTTCCTTCGATGCCCTTGGTGAGGCCAACTTTTGTCATGTCCTCTTCATAGCGCATGCACTCGCGGAGGCCATAGAATACACCGCGTCCGGTGGCTTCCGCACGACCGCGGATACCGTTTTGCGTGACCGGTTTGCCGGTTACACAGGCAATGGAGTCTACTTCACCGTGGCGGAGAGCCTGGTAGGTATCCAGGATCCAGGCCATTTCACGCGGACCGGTTCCATAATCCGGAGCAGGCACGTCGATGCCCGGGCCAATGAAGTTTTTCTTCACCAGTTCGGAAGTATAGCGACGTGTGATGTTTTGTAATTGTTCTTCGGAAAAGTTGCCCGGATTGATCTTGATGCCCCCTTTGGCGCCACCAAAAGGCACGTCTACCAGGGCGCATTTGTAACTCATAAGGGCTGCAAGGGCCATTACTTCGTCCTGATCTACCGATTCTGCATAACGGATCCCCCCTTTGGTGGGTAGGCGGTGGTGGCTGTGTTGAACCCGGTAGGCTTCAATTACCTGATAATCTTTGCCTACACGTACGGGGAATCTGATTTGAAGAACCAAATTGCAGGCTTTGATTTGTTCTATCAGTCCTTTGGGGATGTCGGTGAAGGCGGCGGCCTTGTCCACGTAGTTTTCTACGCTTTTAAAGAAACTAATTTTTCCACTCATTTTTGTCGTCGTTGAGTTGGTGCTCTATTTTGGTTAGTGAACGATCAAGGCGCACAAGTTGCCATACAATACCGAGGAAGATCAGTAAAATAACACCTACTACGACGTAAATTTTTCCGGTCTCCCGCATAAAATCGCGGTTGCCCTGCGCCCAGGCGGCGGGCAAAGATATGGCCATGAACAGAATGATCGTGAAAATTTGGCTGATTTTAAAAAATTTCATGCTCCAAAATGGCTGAAAAGTTCTGTTTTCTTTAAGTTTCAGGAATGGGTGCAAGGTAGGAGAGTTTTTGATTCGTCCTTTAAAAGCGGCAGATTTTTTACATGTTAAAATACGCCTTGTTCCTACGCTTGCCAAAATCCGGACAAAGGTCATTCCGGGCATTGGATTTGTGAAATTGATAAACATATTTTTTCCTGAATTATCATCTTTGCCGGGTGTTGATCAATTTACATACGCATTCCCCCGCCCTGGCGCCAGAAGTTCTGGCTCTGGAAAGCATTTATGCAGGCCAGACTAACCCACCTGTTTCCAAATGGCAATCTGTAGGCTTACATCCATGGTATCTTCCGGAACCCTTGATCTCTGAGCAGGAATGGCTGTAAAAACAGGCTGTTTTACCCAAAACATTAGCCATTGGAGAAGCAGGATTGGATAAGGTTTGCAGCACACCCTGGCCGCTTCAGAATGCATCGTTCACCTATTGCATCGAACTTTCTGAACGAGTTAAAAAACCGTTGATCATCCATTGTGTGCGGGCGCATGCAGAAGTATTACAGTTAAAAAAGGTGTTAAAGGCTCGGCAACCATGGATTTTTCATGGGTTTGACAAAAACCTTGCAACTGCACAAATGATTTTGAACGCAGGCGCATTCCTTTCGTTAGGTTCATCCCTGTTCCGGGAAAACCATCCTTCAGCAGAAGTGCTTTCCATGGTCCCCCGAAATCAGTTTTTCCTGGAAACAGATATTTCAGCTTGGACTATTCATCAGGTATATGAACGGGCGGCAAAACTCCGCGGTTG
>DLXL01000338.1:0-1195 GCA_003448025.1 Saprospirales bacterium
GCAAAATCCTTTCGGCCTGTGCGCGCAGGTGCATGTGGACGCGGGCGGGAAACGTCTCTTCACGGGAGAGATGACCAATGAGCGCGGCTTCTATTCCAGCGTGGAGCCCATCTTTCAAATCGGGTCGGGCAACCTGACCCAGGTGGATAAAATTGAAATCAACTGGCCGGATAAACGACACCAGATCCTGCAAAACCTGCCCGCCAACCAGCGCATTACCCTGAAATGGACCGATTCGGCGCCGGGGCTTTGTCCGGAAGCACCGGAGCCTGCTGCCTGGTTTGCAGACATCAGTGCCGGCAGCGGACTGGATTTCCGGCATCAGGAAAACCCGTTTGAAGATTTTGACCAACAAAAACTCCTGCCTTATCGCCTCAGCCGAACCGGCCCCCGAATGGCCCACGCTGATTTGAATGCCGATGGCCTGGAAGACCTTTTTGTGTGCGGGGCATCGGGGCAACCCGGCGCTGTTTACCTGCAGCAGTCGGACGGGCGTTTTACCCGGCTGCTACAACCGTCCCTCCTGAACGATGCAATCTTTGAAGACACGGATGCTGCTTTTCTGGATGCAGACGGCGATGGCGACCAGGATTTGTACGTGGTGAGTGGGGGAGGGGAACCGCTTTCTTACGAAGACCGCTTGTACCTGAACGACGGGAAAGGCAATTTGACCCAAAGCCCGCAAGCTTTGCCGGCGGCAGATCATTCCGGCAGTTGTGTGGCGGTGCTGGATTACAATACAGACGGCAAGCCGGATTTGGTATTGGGCGGCCGTTCTGTGCCGGGCAAATTCCCGGAACCGGCGGGCGTACGGATATTGCAAAATGCAGGCGGCGGCGCCTTCCGGGATGTTACCGCCGACGTGATGCCGAATGCCCGGGAACTGGGCATGGTAACCGATATTCAGGTGGCAGACATCAATGCAGACGGCAAGTCGGAGCTGGTGATGGTGGGCGACTGGATGCCGGTGAGCATCTTGCGTTTTAATGGAAAACAATGGGAGCTGGACCAAGCAGACAATGGATTGGCCCAAACCCATGGCTGGTGGAGAAGCGTGCTCGTATCAGACCTGGACGGCGATGGCGATCTGGATATTCTGGCGGGAAATGTGGGCTTAAATACCCGATTCAGGGCCTCCAGCGGAGCGCCTTTGCGCCTTTTTGCCACTAATTTGGATCAGAATGGTAATCTGGAC
>DLXL01000338.1:1363-3918 GCA_003448025.1 Saprospirales bacterium
CGCGCAGGTGCCTGCTGTCAAGAAAAATTACCTCCGGTACACGCCGTATGCAGATGCGCCGGTGAACCGGCTGTTTGAGGAAAAAAAGCTGCTGGAGCACCGTGTACTGGAAACCCAAACCCTGGAAACGCAGTGGTTTGAAAACCAGGGCGGCAAATTTGTCGTACATACCTTGCCAGTGGAGGCACAGATGGCGCCCGTGTATGGGATGTTGCACGCAGATTTGAGCGGAGATGGATTGCCAGACTTGTTTTTGGCTGGAAACGACAGCGGTTTTGACCCTGAAACCTACGATGTAGATGCTTCTAACGGGTGTTTGCTGAAAGGAGACGGGAAAGGAAACTATTCGTGGGTATCCAACCGGGAAACAGGCATTTGGGCTGCATCCGAGTTGAGAGATTTGGTTTGGCTAAAGCAGGCTTCTGGTAAAAATGTACTGATTTTAGCCAGCAACCGTAGTCAAATGAGGGCTTTTTGTGGCGAATAGAGACGATAGATTTTTATACATGAAAAAAAATGCCCTATCTTGTCCCTGTGTTCCACTTCATTTTAAACCATGTTTGTGGAATTTCTAATCCTTTAATCCCTTCCCTTCGGCGCGACTTCATTTACTCAGACAACGCTATGACCGGTAATTCGCCCCGTTTCGAAAACCGATGCTTATTAATCTTGCTATGGATGTTTTTTCTGTTGCCTTTTACGATAAAGGCACAGGAGATGACCATCCTCAATGCTGATTTTTCGCGTGCATCCATCACGCCCAAACTTCTGCGCGATTCTGCGCACCTATTTCACATTGATACCATTCGTACGGAGGCTATGGCCCGCCAGTTTGTGCCGGCTGAAAGTCCGCACCTTACTTTCGGGGCAGATGCAAGTGATTGGTGGTTGTATTTTACCATTAAGAATGAGTTGCCGAATCAAAAGACCCTGGTATTGTGGCTCAACAGGAAGAATTTTGATTCCTTCACTTTAGTGCAACAAAAGCCTGACGGAAGTATCCAAAAATACCCGGATGTAGGCGCAGCTTTTTACGACGACTCCCGGTTTGCCCTTTCCAATGGGTACTATATAGCGGTACTCACACAGCCTGGTGAGAACAAATTCTGGGCTAAAGCGTCCAACAAAGTTGGTTCCATGTATCTGGGGCTTAGTCTGCATACCCCTGATCATTTTGCTTTAAAAAGTCGGCAAAATGTCTTGTTGTTTGGCCTGTTCCTTGGCGCCATGCTGGTTTCCATCGTATTTGCCTTGCAACTTTTCTTCATGTACCGGGATCGGATGTATTTGTTTTACCTGGCATATGTGATGGTTGTATTGTTGAGGGAGGCATACAACTACTCGGCGGTCATTGACATTTTCCCGGCGATGCAGCGTCATGGTATTTCTTTTCTGATGGTGGCCACTTATGGGTGGTTTTACCGTCATTTCATCCGGTTATGGGAAATTGATGCCTGGTTGGATCGGGTTACCAGGTGGTATTTGGGAGCCATGTTAGCGCTCACCCTCATCTTCACGCTGCTTGTAAAATATGAGCAGGGACCTTTGATGCAAGTGGTGTTTACCGCAGCTATGCTATCTATTCTGGTGATTACCCTGATCTCGGTGATTGTAATTATCCGGAATTTCCGTACCAGTGTCAGGGCCCGCATAGTGGTTTTTGCCTTTATGCCGTTGGCGGCTGCGTTTATTCTAAATCTACTGCGCAATATTAATGTGGTGCCCAATTATCCGTTTATTCAATATGCTGTGATGTGGGGCTTCATTTTGGAAGCGATTATCTTCTCTATTGCCTTCATACGTTGGCATGGATTAATGGATCAGGACCGACAGGTTTTACAATTAAAACTGGCAATGGAACAACAGGAAAAGCTATTGGCTGTGCAGGCTGCAGAACAAAAGGTCAAGGACCGTATTGCACGCGACCTTCATGACGATATTGCAGCGTCCATGTCGGGAATCCGAATTCTGAGTAAAGTGGCCCATCAGCAATTTGCCAGCAAGGTGCCGGATGCAGCCCCATTGCTGGAGCAAATCAGTAAAAGTGCCCAAAGTACGCTGGAAAGCATTTCTGATCTGATTTGGGCTGTAAAGCCACACCCTGACTATTTGAATGATATAGCTGACCGTATGCGTGAATACGCGCAAAAGTTTCTGGATGCGCGCGATATCGATTACCATTTGAATATTCCACGCAGTCTTCCGGTGATGGAAATGGACATTGAAGCTCGTCGAAACGCCTATTTGATCTTCAAGGAGTCTATCAATAACGCCCTTAAGCATAGCGAATGCACGCGCATGGAAATCAGCCTTACAGCCGATAAGGATCGGATGACCTTGCTGGTTTCCGACAATGGGATCGGCTTTAATGTGCCAGAAAAACTTACCTCAGGTGTAGGCCTGGGTAGTATGCAAAAGCGGGCAAATGATATCGGAGGAGAGCTGAAAATCATTTCCAAACCAGGCAATGGAACCAAAATTTCTTTTTCGCTACCTGTGAGGTAAGGCACGAGGTACACGAAGGCACAAAGGCGCGAAGGCGCGAAGGCGCGAAG
>DLXL01000620.1 GCA_003448025.1 Saprospirales bacterium
CGTGTCACCCCTTCGCGCCTTTAATATCGAGTAGTAACGAGAAAATATGCGAATACTGTACCGCCGAAACATTCCCGATATCCGTCAGGGCATAATCAATGCGCACCCGACCTAATTTCAGGCCTATACCAAAATTGGGTTGAAGTGAGAGGTTTTCTTTATCCGGATTGAAATCATCTTTTACACGCTGGAAATTGCCAACGCCGAGACGGAGTTGCAAGATCCGTTTATAATCTGCTTCAATCCCAATACGTGGATCAATATTGATAGCTTTGGAGCTAATCAGCACATTACGCTGCCCATCAGTGGTCCAGAGCAGATCGAGGGCCGGGGTGAGCTGGAATTCTTTGCCTAATTGAAACCTGTAGGCGCCACCCAGCACGAAACTCGGGCGGGTAATTTCGGTGTTGCTTTGCGGTAGTTCATTGCCAGTGCTGGCCCACACCTGCCGGATATCGTCGGTGAGGTCAAACGACCAGCTGTTGAACGTGGTGGTGAGGTCGCGCCCTTGTGCGCCGAGCATCAGGTTGCCTTTGCGGTATTGAATGCCGGCATCGGCGCCAAAGCCCCAGGCTCCACCGAACGATCCGATGGTGCGACGGATGATTTTCAGGGTTCCGCCCACGGAAAAGGCCGGGTTTTTCAGTTTTTGTGCATAACTGCCCATCACGGCATAGTCGGCAGCGCTGAACTCCGTCACATTATCGTAGTTGATGGTGCCATCGGCATTCACCAGATTGATGGTATAGGGAATATTGTCGATACCCAGACGAATCACCGAAACGGCCAGGTAGGATTGGCGTTCGCGGTTGAGCGATTTGCCCACGCTGAGCCAATCGTACTTCCCAACGCCGCCAAACCACTCGGCGTGCATGGCGCCGGCCTGAATGGGCGCGGTGATTTGGCTCAAGCCCGCCGGATTCCAGTAGGCGGCGGAAATATCGTCGGTAAGCGCTACCTGCGCGCCCGACATCCCGTGCGCCCGGCCACCCACGCCGATGGCCAGAAATTCGTTGGAATATTTTTGTGCCCAGGCGCCGGAAAGGCTAAGGGAAAGCAAAAGGGTGCAGCTGAGAAGTTGTTTTTTAATCATGTCGGAGTTGACGCAGCGTGGTGAAAATGGGTTGCCCGGCGTTTTTTATACCGCCCGGGAATGCTAAAAAGGCAGCACTTTCACCGCAAATCCTTCTTTTTTTGCTTCTAAATATTGCTCAGCCACTTCGTGTACCGTTTCCTCAAGAGGAAGATACTTGAATCCGAACACGGTTTGCGATTTCTCGTTCCCGTAAGTATAGTGGGTCACACTGGCACGCGCGCTCTCGCGGGTTACCATCGGGGTAGCACCCAGGAGTTTTTCCTTAAGCCATTCCACTCGCCAGGCCACCTCGGCCAGAAACGGGCCTACCGTAATTGGTGGCGGTTTTACACCCAATTCCAACGCAATGAGGTTGAAGAATTCCCGGTGCGAGCTGTTTACCGCGTTTAGAATATAGCGTTCTCCCTGTATGTCGCTTTCCATCAGATCTGCCATAAACTCAACCACATCCCGCACATCCACAAAACCTGAGCCGCCACTGGGGCAAAATTTCAAGCCCTGGTCAATTTTTTTAAAAAAGCCCGACATGCCTTCCTCCCAATCTTTGCTGCCTACCACCATAGAAGGATTCACGATGGCAGCCGACAATCCTTCGGCTACACCGCGTTGTACCTCCATTTCTGCGCGGTATTTGCTGATGGCGTAACGACTGTTATGCGGGCTATCCACCCACTTGCTTTGTTCGTCGAGGTGTTTGCGGTTGGGTGTTCGCCCAAGGGCGGCAATACTGCTCACATGAATAAGGCGCCGGACACCAAAATCCAGGCATAGATTTACGATGTTGGCAGTGCCTTCTGCATTGATTTTCATCATCCTGTCGGCATCCTTGGGATGGAAAGACACCAGTGCAGCACAGTGGAACACCTGTGTAACACCCTCAAAGGCATCCTCCAGGGCGCCCATGTCGGTTACATCAGCCTCTCGCCAGTCTACCTGAGCGGCTATATCAGCTACCAGCGCCATTTGGCTGTTTTTACGGCGCAGGCCCCGTACTTTCCAGCCTTTTTTCAAAAGCAATCGGATCAGGTAGGAGCCTATAAATCCCGTGGCGCCGGTAACCAGTACAATATCGTTCTTTTGCATACGTAGCTGTTATTGTTTGATGGTTAGGGTATATGCTGCCACGGCGTTGATTTCATCAGCAGATAACACCGTTCCAAATGGCGTCATCAGTTTCTTGCCATTGGTAATGATTTCGATGCGTTCTTCCAGCGATAAGGCACTTTGGGTAAGATCTTTGGCCCCATTCAGTCCGAGTTTGCCGTCGGCGCCATGGCATACCACACATCGTTCGCGGAATACCGATTGGCCGTTTGGACGGCTGACGGCGCCTGCTGCAGCGGAGGAACGATCAGTGGGTGCATCAGCACATGATATAAAAATTAATGAAAATATGATGAATTGCTTGATCATAACGCTTGAAAAATCGATTGGTTGTTCAGGTATAATTTTGTGATCTTTGGCTAAAAAGCCGACAAAGATGTAGCAGAATTCTGGCTTTGGGATAAAATTTGCTTCTGTAAAGGTGGAGAACAGCTTTGAATGGAATTATTTAAAATTGTCGAACAGATCACAACAAACTTGTACTTTTGTCCGACGAATTCAAATCTAGCTTATAAATTTGTTGTTCCCCGCTAAACCCTTACTTTAGTTAATAACTGAGGTTAGCTCAGTGTTTGTTCATAGTGTTTGTTTTTTGTTTTGTCCCTGTTGAGTAGCAATATTTAACAGGGTTTTTTTATGCACGGTCCACAGCTCCCACACATTTTTTCTTTTTTTTTAAAAAAAATTCCTGATCCGGCGTTTTTGGCACAGGATTGGCTATTGTATTATTGCTTCATACAATAGAAACGGTTTAGTGAAAAAGCCCAAGGCAAACGTGCCTTGGGCTTTCTTTTTTATACTTGTTTAAGGTGGGAATTATCGCAGCAGGGTCAGGCTGCCAGCCTTCACTTTTTCTTCGCCTTTGCATTTGTAATGCAGTCGGTACAGGAAAACACCCGGGTTTGCCGGCTTTCCATTGGAGTTGCCGTCCCAGGAGTCAAATGGTGTTTGCGCCTGGAATACTTTGCCTCCCCAACGATCGAATACTTCGAAGGAGATAAACTCATCTACGGCAAAGGGATTGCTGATCCCGAAAACATCATTCAAATTAGGCGTTTCAGTTGGCGTAAAAGCATTGGGGATGAAAATTTCATTACAATCCAATGTTGAAGGGTCAATCACCGTCACATGAATGGTATCCTTAGCTTCACAGCCATCTTCATAATTGAAAACAACTTCGTAAGTAGTTGTTTGTGTTGGAGCAATATTAGGTTGTGCTGCCGTTGGATTGTCTACCCCAGCCAATGGCGACCATACGAACTGACCGACACAATACTGTGTGACACTTGGTTGGAAGGAATTTCCCAGGTACACCAGAGTGTCTCTGGTGAGGATTTGATCTGCACGAAGGTTGTAACGTTTGATTTCATCTACACTAAGTGCTTTACTGTGAAACCGCAGTTCATCAAATTTTCCTTTGTAATCTACATCCAGCGGGCAAATAGGGGCTCCAAGGATGAGTGGCCTGGTGTTGGTCAGGTCAATGCGCACCGCCGTAGTCTTGGAATCTTTCAGTACACCATTTATGTACAAAGAAAAGGTGGTGTTACTCCGGGTAATGGTGATGTATTGCCAGCAGGCATTTGCATCCAGTTTGGCGGTTACGCTGGTGAATAGCGCGTCGTTTTCGCTGATCCCGGCACTAATGGTGCCGACCTGGCCAAAGTCATTGTAGCGCACCCAGAAGGCATGGTTCAAATCGCAGGTATCCTGCTTGGCCATGATCAACTGAGAGGCATTTTGCTGACTCTGAGGCGTGGGGCGCATATAAAAACTCACGGTAAAATCGCTCGTAGAAAAAATATCGGCAAAAGGCCCCACCAGATTAATGGCGTCGTTGTTGTCAACGAACGACATGGAGGAGTCTTTCAGTCCACAATCACAGGCGATGCTTCCTTTCAGCGCACCACTGGATCCGTTGCCGCTATCATCGGTCGCTTTACAGTTATCGAACGAGAAGTAGGCTTCCAGTTTGTCATTGACCACCTGAGCCTGGACACCAGTTATGGAAAGTGTAATAATGAGTAAAATATATATGCGCATTCGGAAAGAAGTGTTTGAGAGCCTGAGTGTTTACGTGTTTAAGTTGGCGTTCGGTTGGGTATTGATTCGTGGAAAACGCAGTTTGGTTGTATAAAGTGTGTGTTTTCCTGATTTAATCATGGTTTATCGGTTTCCAAGCATGCCGCCTAAGTCGCCGATGCCGGGAGGCATCATTCCCTGAATCAGTTTTTGGGTTTCCACGGCAGCCCTTTGTTTGGCCAATGTCAAAGCTTCATTTACGGCTACGAGAACCAGGTCTTCTACTTGTTCCGGATCATTCAGATCAAGTTTGGAAGGATCAATTTTGATATTTTCAATGTGTAGATCACATCCGGCGGTCACCATAACCGCACCATCGCCGGCATCGGCATCCACAAAAAATTCGGCCAGTTTTTGTTGTAATTCTTCCTGCTGACGCTGGATGTTGCCAAATAGGTTATCGAACATTTTTTGAGTGTTTGAGTTTTGGTGTGTTTAAGTGTTTGAGTGTTTAAGTGTTTAAGTGTTTAAGTTTTGGAGTGTTTGAGTTGGCTGAGTAACCCTTTGTGCCTTAGTGTTACAC
>DLXL01000328.1 GCA_003448025.1 Saprospirales bacterium
ACCCTCGTGGTCGCCCTTCGGGTTGATGGGGTTTATGGGTTTATGTGGGGCGAATGTATGAAGGGAAAAGGGAAAGCGCCAAACCCGTTTTTTCTTGGAGAGAAATTGTCAAGCCCTTTACCTTTCGAGCGCATTTAACGCAACCCTAACATCTGTTGTATAGCTTTTTTGCGTCAATGACTGTTAGAACATTGGTTATATCTTTCAAATCCCTCACCTCAAGCTCTTCAAACACAGATTCGGCGGCTAAACCCGCCGCTACATCAAACCATCTATACCATGAAACGGACGATTTTTATTGCCACCCTGATTTTTGTCATGCTGAGCGGTGCACTTCATGCTCAGTACTTCGGCCGGAATAAACCACGCTACAATCAGCAACCGTTCAAGGTGACCGAAACCGAGCACTTTGTTATATATGATTATCTGGATAATCCGGAGAAACTCAAAGAAATAGCCGCCTCGGCAGAGCTTTGGTATGATATGCATTCCAAGGTCCTGAAAGACACCTTTACCACCAAAAATCCACTGATCATTTACAACGACCACGCCGGGTTCCAGCAAACGAACGCCATTATGGGTGACATCAGCGTGGGAACCGGAGGTGTTACAGAAGGGCTTCGGAATCGGGTGGTTTTCCCTGTAGCCCCAACCAATCAGCAAACACACCATGTAATCGGACACGAGCTGGTACACGCATTCCAATACAATATGGTGTTGAATGGCGACTCTACCAGCATGCGCAATCTGGCCAATATCCCGCTCTGGATGATTGAAGGTCTGGCCGAATACCTCAGCATCGGGCGTATTGATGCTAATACCTCCTTGTGGATGCGCGATGCTGTGCTGAATGATCAGGTGCCTCGAATCAAGGATCTGGATAGCGGCAAATACTTCCCCTACCGATGGGGTCAGGCATTCTGGGGCTTTATAACCGGTATTTATTCCGATGAGGCCATTGAACCCCTGTTTATGAATACCGCCAAATACGGGCTGCAAAACGCCGTTCCAATTACCCTGGGGATCTCTGTCGATTCTCTTTCCAACCATTGGCGTCGTACGTTGAAGGATCACTACGGCCGCTGGGCGATTAAAGGCAAAAAAGAAGATTTGCCAGGAAAAATCCTGCTGGACGACGACAATGCCGGTCAAATGAATATTTCTCCTGTGCTCAGCCCAAACGGGAAATATGTGATATTCCTGTCGGAAAAAAACCTGTTCTCTACGGATCTTTTCCTGGCAGATGCCAAAACAGGCAAGGTAATGCGCCGGGTGTATAGTACCACCTCAAACGGTGATACCGATCACCTCAATTACCTGGAAAGTGCCGGCACCTGGAGTCCTGACAGTAAACGATTTGCCTTTGATGCTTATGAAAAAGGACGGAGCGTATTGATTGTCAAGGACATATTTAAAGGCAGAAAAACCCAGAAAATCAAAATTCCGGGGGTTCCTGCCTTTAGTAATCCTGCCTGGAGTCCGGATGGAAAAAGCATCGTGGTAACCGGCTTGGTGAACGGCCAGACAGATTTGTATCAATACACGTTTAAATCCAAAAAGGTAAAACGGCTTACCAACGACCGCTACTCGGAAATCCTTCCTTCCTGGAGCGCCGATGGTACCTCACTGGCATTCTCTACTGATGCCCTGAGCATAGACCGGGGCAGAACAAACGGAGCCTACACCATGAACCTGGCAGTGATGGATATGGTCAACGAAAGGGTGGAAAATATTGATGTGTTTCCCGGGTCAGACAATATGAATCCGCAGTATGATAAAACCGGAAATATTTTCTTCCTGAGTAACCGGGATGGCCGCAGAAACCTCTATCGGTATGATGTGAGTACAAAAAAAGTGTTCCAGCTTACTGATTTAATGACCGGAATAACCGGCATAACCCCTTATTCCCCTGCCATCAGCGTAGCCGACGATCGCGACAAAATTTTGTACACTTATTACAGTAAAGGGCGCTATATCATCCATCAGGCTAAGGATGCAGATTTTGAAGCAAAAGAGGTGGAACCTACAGCTGTGGACCAGGTAGCGGCAGCATTACCTCCATTTAATCCTAAGCAAAAAGATATGGTGAATATCGGATTGCGACTTATGGACAATGAATTGGAGGAGAATCCGCAAATGAAAGCCAAGAAATTCCAGCCTAAATTCCAGCTGGATTATCTGGGTGGCAGTACCGGTGTTGGTGTGAATACCGGCAACAGCGGTTTTGGTGCACAAACCGGCCTTGCAGGCGGCGTTGATGCCCTTTTCAGCGATATTTTAGGCAATAACCAGCTGTACGCCGGTGCTGTATTAAATGGTGACATTCAGGATGCAGGCGGTCAGGTATCGTACATCAACCAAAAAAACCGCATCGGCTGGGGGATCAATGCCTACCATTTTGCCTTCCAAAATGGATTTTATCAGCGCGGGGAAGTGGTAACCGTGGAAACACCATCCGGCCCTACCCCCTTGTATAAAGAAATCCTGGGTATAAACCGGGTATTTCAGCAACGCATAGGAGCCACTGTGTTTTACCCGTTCTCTGTAACCAAACGCGTGGAATTGGGGGCAGCGACAGAGTTCTTTAGCAGCAGGGTTACAGAGTACAACAATTATTATACTTTTGATCAATTTGGCAACATCATATCCTTTTACGGCTCGGATCGTCAGCGACTGCCCAAAGGGGCTTCGTTGAACCTGAATAACATCCAGGCCGCCTTCGTGGGCGATAATTCCTATTTTGGATTCACGGCTCCGCTGAAGGGCTGGCGCTATCGGGTTGGGGTAGAACAATACCTTCTGGGAGACTATAACTTCACTGCATTTCTGGCAGATGGCAGAAAGTATTTTTATGCCAAGCCATTTACGTTTGCCGTGCGCGGGCTGGCCTATGCGCGCACAGGAAAAGAGTCCACTGCATTCAGCCTTCAGTTTCCTTTGTTTGCCGGCAATTCCTTCTTTGTAAGAGGCTATGACCAGGATGTGTATGAATCCAACACCGACTCCCTTTTCATTTTCCGGACAGTAGGGAGTAAAATGCTGATCGGCAACTTTGAAATACGAATACCATTTACAGGCCCAAGGCAGTTGTCGCTGTTCAAGTCCAACTTCCTGCTTACAGACCTGAATTTGTTCTTTGATGCAGGGTTGTCCTTCTTTGAAACAGAAGACCTGAAAGACCTGAAGCAAGATGGTTTTATCCAGCATGTTCCGATCTTGTCTACCGGTGTATCTCTGCGGGTAAATCTAATGGGATATCTGGTTTTAGAACCTTATTTCGCATTGCCCATCAGTGCCCCGGAGGATAAGCGTAGCTGGCGGTTTGGGTTGAATTTTATCCCGGGCTGGTGATTTTTTCCCGCAGCCTTTGGGCCTGTGTGCTTATTTATGGTATGACTCGCATTAACCAGCATGCAGGCCCAAAAGCTGCGGAAAATTCCATTGCATCCATTCACCCTTGATCAGCGCCTGTTTGGCCCCTGTTTTTTATTCATTTGCATTCAGGATGCGTATATCAAGCCAAAGGCTTAAATTTTTCAGGTAGCCTGTTGCAGTTAAAAGTAGATGTGTTTAGATGGCCGCTTTTGTTTTCCTTTGCATCAAAAAGAACCATAATGGCGTGGAAAAAATCCCTGGCTTTTTTTGCCTGGCAGTCAATTAGATATGCACAAAGTCTGGACCATTTTAAGAAAATTTGGTCTTACTATAGTAGATGGAAGGCCTCCTTTGCCCCTGGACGTAACTCCATAAACGATGAATTGCCCTGGATTAACTACCTTGCCATTGAATGTCTGGAAAAGCAAATTCGCTCCGAATTTAAGGTATTTGAGTACGGCGGAGGGGGATCAACCTTGTTTTTCAGCAAATATGTCGCCGAAGTTGCCACCGTTGAAGACAACCAGGATTGGTTTAAAACGCTCACTGATATTGTTGCTTCAAAAAATATCAAGCATTGGAAAGGTTTTTTTATTCAGGCTGAACCTGTTGCAAATGGACAAGAACGCGCCTACACCAATCCGAATGATTTTAAAAGCAGGATGAAAGAACACGCCGGCTCAAGTTTTGAAAAATATGCCAAAACCATTCAGCAATTCCCGACGGAATATTTCGACATTGTTTTGGTAGATGGCCGGGCAAGACCTTCCTGCATACAACAATCCATACCCTATTTGAAGTCTGGAGGTTTATTGGTTGTTGACAATACAGAACGCAGCTATTATTTGGAACCTTTTACAGAAATGCTGAAAAGTGAATTTGAGGTGTTGGAGGATAGAATGGCGCCTGTTTCCTCCACTCCAGATTTCACCAAGACGTCCATTTTCAGGAAAAGGGTTAAATAATTACTAAACCCTTGCGCCAATATTATATACGCTGCCAATTTCTCAGTTCATACCTTTCTCTGAAAGATTAATCAATCACTCATCAATTTCCCACCATCCTTTTTATGTCAAAAATCCTCTGGGCCGACGACGAGATAGATCTCCTCAAACCACTTCTGATGTTCCTACAAGGCAAGGGATACGAAGTAGTGACCGCT
>DLXL01000156.1:0-7234 GCA_003448025.1 Saprospirales bacterium
GACCTTAAATGACCTTAAATGACCCTAAATGACTTTTAATAACTAATGATTACCCTCTTGCAATGGGCGCGAAATTAGAACAGCTATTGGATTTCGCAGCCATTATTTTAACATTTTTTGTTTTAAATTATCTGTTCAACATCAGCACACTCTGTTGAATACCCCAATCGGTCACCAGGCGGCACAAATAAGCTCCGTTGGGCAATTCAGGCAACAGAATGTCCTGCACCTGTTTTCCGGCATTCAGTTTGCTTTGCAGTAGCGAAGCTACCCTTCTTCCATCAGCCGTAAACAGTTCCAGTTGCACCTCAGAGGCCGCCTGGAAATTTGTTTCCAGGAAAATCCTCTGTTGCGCCGGGTTGGGATAAATGATAGCCTGAATGGTGGCACCTGGCATAAATACCGCACTAACGCAGGCTTCGGCAAAAACAGGCACTGAAGTACCTGTACATCCGTCCGGACCAACCATGGAAACCGCGTACAACCCGGCATTTTCAGCCGTCAGTTCAGACAAAGTAGCGCCTTCAATGGGCAACCCGTTGAAATACCATTGGTAATCTGAACCGCCCGGAGCCGTAAGGTTGCACAGTCCTTGCAGTTGAACCACCGGCACAAACGCAGGTAAAATGCTGATTTCCAAAGCATTGGATACCAAGCCTGGGCCGCAAAGACTATTAGGATCCAGCAATTGGGCCGTATATATGCCCGCTTCCGCTGCCGGACGGGTAATCCCCAGAGCGCCGTCTGCCCATTGCACCACACATTCCGGACAAACCACATTGGATACCTGAAGCATGACGGTATCGCCCGGACACAATGCCGTATTACCCAGTGCCACAATCTCGGGCGCGGGCAGGAGCGGATGCTCGGATACCCAAACCGGCGACGAAGCTGGGCCCGTGCCACACACATTGCTCAGACTGGCTGTGAACATACCAGATTCGCTGATCACCAGCGCGCCATCTGTAGAACCGTTGGACCAGGTTAACTGGCAATCCAAACAGCCAAAGGTGGCACTGAGTACCACCGAATCGCCCTCGCAGAAAATGGTAAGTCCGTTGGCCTGAATTTCCGGCGCCTCCGGCAGCGATTTTTCCGTGAGGATTACCGGGGCTGATGCCTGACTTTCGCCACACTGGTTCTGTTGTGTAACGGTATAAACTCCGGCATTGCCCAGGGTTTGTAGTATCCCTGTAGCGCCTGTAGACCATTGCTGCACACAACCTGCGCAAGGGTTGACAACCGTGAGCACTGCGGAATCGCCAGGGCACAATACTGTGGCGCCATCCAGGGCAAGTTCGGCTGTGGTTGGATAGTCCAACATTGATACTGTAAATGCTGCGGACGGCTGACTTGTGCCACACACATTGATTTGGGTGGCCACATATTCGCCGGCTTGGGTAAGTTCCACCACGCTGCTGTCGGCCCCGTGATTCCAGGAAATGGAACAGCCGTTGCATGCATTTTGTATGGAAAGGACAACCGATTGGCCCGGGCAAAGCACCGCAGCACCGTTTGCCACATACTCGGGGGTTGGGGGTATGGACAGCGTATTTACTTCCCAGGCAGCCGAAGCCGGTCCTGCGCCACATTCATTTTCAAACACTGCCGTATAAAGGCCTCCTGTGTTTACCGTCAGGCTGTTGGCTACCGTACCTTCTGACCAGCGAACCTGGCAATCTGCACAAATCTGTGCCACAGAGAGTTCCAGCGTTTGGCCCGGACACAATGGTCCGTTTGCGGAAGCCTGTACTTCCGGAGCTTCTGCCGGGGTGGTATTTTCTGTGAGTACAATGGTTTCTGAAACCGGACTAACACCACAAACGGGCGCCAGCGGATTACTCATAGTGGCCGTGTACTGGCCGGCTTCCGCCACCCGGATGCTTGGGCCGGTAGCGCCGTTAGACCACTGCACTACGCAATTCGGACAAGCATTGGTAACTGTCAGCCTGAGGGAATCACCCGGGCAAAAATGTGGATTGCCCTCCAGTTGCAATACCGGAGTTTCTAAGGGTGTGTAGATCCTGACTTGCACAGGCACTCGCGCGCTCTCGCACAGGGCGGCAGATTCAATGGCCAGGTCGTACAAGTAATAATAGTAATCAGGGCCGGCGGATGAGCCTGTAATACTGGCAACGCCGGGCAAGGTATACGGGTAAGCCGGACCAGTGTTATTCCGATACAAGTTGGCAGGCGAAGGGCAGCCAATTTGCCATCCGTTACCCGGTGGAATGTCGAAATCCAGGGTTATCCTGTGAGCACCATCTTCAATGTAGATTGTTTTTTCCTGCACCACAACGCCTGCAGCATTTCTTAGTTGAAATATCCGAAATGCGGAACCTCCTGCATATACCAGAGCGGATTGCAAACGAATAGGCTGGATTGCATCCAGATAGATAAACTGATCCCCGCCATGATCACTTCCTGTACCGAAAGCATTGGTAACCGGGCCAAGTGCCTGCGTTTGTTGGTACGGAAGCCCGGTGCTCACATAATAAATGGCATCAGCCTGCAAATTCACCTGGTATTGCTCCCCTATTGATACCGGATTTGTGGATTGTTCATCCGTGTACCAGTGAATCGTTTCACCCTGAAGTCCCTGCGCTGTCAGCATGAAATCGGCACCGCCACAGCTTTCCAAATCAGTGGTTACAGGCGTAGAAGGCTGTATCACGGTGATCCAGTCTGTTTTTTCAAGGGTGTTTTCACCTGCACTATTGGCCACCCGTAAACTGACTTTGAAGGTGCCGGGTGAATTATAGGTTACGGATGGGTGTTGTTCCATGGAAACAGTCGGTGTACCGCCCTCAAAATGCCATTCCCAAAGGTTAGGAGCATTGGTAGACTCATCTGTATACTGCACCGTAACATTGCCGCAACCTTGCTGCGCGTTTGATCGGAAAGCAGCCAATGGCGGAGCCGGTTGATAGAGTGGAGATTCCCATAATCCACGCCCATAGGTACAGGCAAAAATGGTATTGGACACGTAGTTTATCTCCAACTCATATACACGAACGGTAGGCAGGCCATCGAAAAAACCCACCCATTGGCCGTTAAGATCGTCGTTTGTGTAGGCAACAAAGCCGAATCCGCCCACATACAGGCCGTTTTTCCCGGTATTTTCCCATATGGCGCAATACTTGGTACCGGAAGGTAGCCCGGAGGTAATAGTAGTCCAGGTAAGGCCGGCATCGTTGGAATGGTAAACATTGGAACTGGTTACAATGACGAGGCGCTGCGGTTGTTGCGGATGTACCGTGATAAAACTTACGTTACTTGTGCCCCAGGGCTTGGTGGTGGCTACCCAACTGGTACCGCCGTTTGCGGTGGTGAACAAATTGGAACCACGGGCTGCATAGATCCGCATTCTATCGGAGGGCGCCAGTTTCATGTGATTGAAGTTGCCATCGGCGAAATCGGAGATTTTCACCCAACTGTTTCCACTGTTGGGGCTTTTCCAAATATCTTCAAAAGCCACATAAATGGTATTGGTTACCTGCGGATCCTGTTCAAATGGAGTGACCCATGCACCATCGTCTACATCAGGGGGTTTGCTGATAGAACTCCGGGTATTGCCTTGATTGGTGGATTTATACATGGAGCCATATTGGGAGGTACCATACAGGATATTGGCATTATTCCAGTCTACAAAAGTTTCCATACCATCTGCGCCCAGCCAGTCTACCCAGACCCTACTGTTGGTGCGCATCACACTGGTACCATTGTCTTGTGATCCACCGGATACCACATTGGGATTGGATTTTGACACACCGATTTTATAAAATTCCCGGATGCCCAGCCCAACTGAACGATCCTGAAAACTTTCAGCATGGTCAACACTGGAAAAGATACCGCCATCTGTGCCGACCCAAAGGGTATTGCCGTAAAATTTGAGCAAATCAACATCTGCATGGTTATATCCAACGCCAAGCGAGGCGGCGGTGCCAGGTACCCAGTAAGAAGTCAGTTCAAAGGAAGTGCCCCCATTTGTTGATTTCCAAGTATGGATACCGGCAATGTGCACTTCTTCAGCATTTAATGGGTGCGCAGCCACATCCATGTCGCGGGGCGCCTGGCCTTTATCGTCGTCGCCCGTAGCACTGTAGCCAAAGTAATTGACCGAATCATCATGCAGTTTGGTAAAAGTATCTCCGCTATCTACAGATTTATAAAAACCATGAAAACGGCCGCCAATTGATTCTGCCACGTACACAACAGCAGGATTGGCCGGCGAAACCCCAATCATTTTGTGGTTGTTATCAGCCGTTCCGAATCCGGTAATTTGGGTAAAGGAATTGCCACCGTTGACAGATTTAAACACGTTGATTCCGGAGAAATAAATGGTGTTTGGATCGCCGGGTTTAAATTCAACGTCCTGGCCCTTCATGGTACTCACACCTGGAACTGCCGTCCAGTTCTGACCGGCATTGACGGAGCGGAAAAGTCCGTTGGTTTCAGACACGGCGTACACGATGTTGGGATCCACCGGGTGGAACAGAATTCGGATCACTTTTCCACTGCCGGAGAGGTTTCCGGTGGTATTCCAGGTTTGGCCGCCATCCATTGAGCGGAACACTTTGCCGGAGGTACCGCCCCAGAGGTAATGGTCGGAGTTGAAGGGGGAAATTTCTAAGGAATATACATCTACGGTGGAATAATCATCGGTTAGCGGCGTCCAGGTGGCGCAGGCATTGGTGGTTTTCCAAACACCGCCTGTGGGACTGCCTACAATCAGGTGTTGCGGGTTTTGTTCGTCGAGACCAATGGAGGTAATCCGGCCCAGACCGGGACTCCAGCTGGACGTAGCATTCCAGTAGGTGGGGCCGAGGGGTTTCCAGTTGCCGGAGGAAAGTTGGTTAGATTCTGTTAGCTGGCGCTGTTTTTCTGCTTTCCGGTATGCGCGGGCGCGTTGCGCGAGTTCGTTGTTGGGGATTTTAACGCCGTTGGCGTCTAACTCCATGGAGGCCACATATTCCCAGCGTTTGAATGGATTGTAGCCGGTACCCCGCTCTTTTCCTGCTGTTTTGAAATAGACTTCTGCTTCTTGCTGAATTTCCTGCAGGGAATAAGTGCCTGCTTCAATCATTTGCAGATACCGTTGGGCGAAAAGTACCGATGTGCTGAAACACAGTAATAGAAGTAACCAAATACGCATAGACCTGTAGTTAAAAATGTAGCCTTTTAAACAAAGGTAGGTTTTTGTTGGGTAAATATCAAGATACTGTAGGCACTTGGCGTAATTTTCCGAGGAATAAACCAACTACTTATGCGATTCTTACCCTTACTCCTTTTAACAGCCTTCGTCCAAAGCATTCATGCCGGCAACCATCCTGCGCTCATCCATTGGGAGTCAGACTCGTTGCCCGTCATTACCTGCCCTGGAAGCGTTACACTAATTACTGACTCATTCACTTGTGAAGTTGCCTTTGACTATGAGGTGACGGCCTCCGGAGAGGAACCGATAAATATCCAGCAACTGCTGGGGCTGCCTTCCGGATCAAGCTTTCCGATAGGTACTACCCCAAATGGTTTTATGGTCACGGATGTACAGGGCAATACGGCTACCTGCACATTTAATGTAGTGGTACTGGATCCGGTTTCTCCAACTTGTATACCTCCTGCGCCGGTTTCGGTTGTCTGTGAACAATTTGATCCTACTTTGACCAGTTACGGTATGGCAACAGGCACTGACAATTGTTGTATGAATACTACGACCGACACAGCGTTGTACGATCAGTTTGATACACTATGCCTCAGGGGAACCATTACCCGTTTATTTCAGGCAAAAGATTGCTCCGGGAATACCAGCTCTTGTACCCAGCGAATTATAGTGAACTATGAGCAGGATTATTACATCAAGTTCCCTAATGATCAGGTCTTAACCAACTGTAACAGTACGGGTGTGTATGGAGAGCCTTTGTTTTTTGGAGAGGATTGTGAATTGCTGGGCGTTTCTTTTGAGGATGAGTTCACTGGTTGGGGGCCGGATGCCTGTTACAAGTTTGAACGTGTTTGGACGGTGATCAATTGGTGCACATATAACCCAAGCAACCCGCTTATCTGGGTACCCAACCCTACACCTAATGCTATTCCAAATAGCCCGGTCAACCTGCCCGGACCTACAGTCTCTGCCTGTGGGGCGCTGCCACCCTGGCAACCTACTATAGTGAAAATATCGCCTGTAGACAGCGAAGCTACTAATTATTGTACCTTCTGGAGCGCCAACGCCAACGGGTATCAGTATAAGCAATTAATCAAAATTCTTGATTTGGCAGATCCTGTTACGTCATCTTGCCCGACTTCGGGATTGACGTTCGCAGATTCATCATTTAATCATCCATTTTATTGGAATGGGCTGTTTAATCCTTTACTCCCCTCACAGGATTTAACGGAAACGGAGGTTGCGCTGAGCTTTACGGGTACGGATGATTGTGCCGGCTCGAATGTGTATTTGTCGTACTTGTTATTCCTGGATCTGGATGCCGATGGTGTCATGGAATCTGTTATCAATTCCAATAATCCGCCACCGGCCGATACCATTTATTACAACAATCACTTAAGTCCGAGCTTTATCGGCGGCACGCCCAGACCATTTGATAACCGTCCGGTGCCGCAAACGCAAAAGTGGCAATTCAAAATTGCTCAAAGTGTACAAGGACTGGAACGGACAGCCTCCGTGCGCTGGACTTCTATTGAAAACCCGGTGGGCATTGTACCGGAATTGCCCGTAGGCACGCATAAAATCAAGTGGCTCCTGGAGGATGGTTGTGGCAATGAGTATGTGTGTGAACATACGTTCACCGTTCAACCTAACACCATTTCTGCCCTGGAAACCGTACAAGACAAATCGCTAAGCCTGAGATTGGAGCCAAATCCAGTTACAGATCAGGCCCGTTTATCGGTGTATTTGCCAGAAAGGGAACAAACCGTCCTTTCTGTGTTCAGTGCAGACGGGCAATTGGTGCAGCGGGAAACAGCAACCCATGATGCCGGAACACAACTATTCACCCTTGATGCCAAAGCCTGGGGCACCTCCGGAGTGTACTGGCTTAGGCTTGAGGCTGGCGCCCGGGTGGGCTGGTGCAAGGTGGTGAGGATGTGATTGATTACCGCAGAGGCGGAGAGGCGCTGAGTTTTTTTGCCAAGCACGGAAAGTTAAAGTATTGATCCGTGAGTACGATTTCGGAGCGTACGCGCACCATTGTATGGTTGAACCACAAAGTCACAGAGGACA
>DLXL01000156.1:7396-7625 GCA_003448025.1 Saprospirales bacterium
AAGTCACAGAGGACACAAAGTATCATGCTTTGTGCCCTCTGTGACTTTGTGGTTCAATCAAATTTGGTACAAATCGAACATGCACCACTTATCCTTTTTATTCCTCGTGATCTTCTAAATCTTCTACCCACCTTCTTACATAGTCAACCTGACTCTTGTTTTTAAAATCAAACCATTGTTGTCTTACCTCGCCGGATTGATCAATAATGGCTCTAAAGGATCTGAAGGG
>DLXL01000156.1:7790-8428 GCA_003448025.1 Saprospirales bacterium
TTTCTTTGTTCCAATGCGTCCAACAATCTAATTTTCAACGGCTTATAAGCGACGCATTGTTCTGCGAATTCAAGCATTACCCGAAATGCGTCACCTGAAGTCCACTTTTCAATTTCGAAATAATCGGATAAATTGTTTTCAACCATGTCTATCTCCTCCTGCCAGAGCTCGGGATCAGCATCCATCATATCTATTTCATTGGGTAAAGACACGATGTTCCCCGTTTTTTTATGCACGAAAACGCGGAAGCCGCAGTCTAACTGATCGGCAACTTCGGAGATGATGGCGGGTGTGAATGGTGTCATTATATTTCTTTGATAATATTAAAAAACTCCTCCAGCCGGTAAGCTCCATCCACCGTCCGCCGGTCGTAAACCATAAAATAGCGGTACTGATTGCCGGCTTTGCTTGCCCAAAGATTGCCCAGTCTTATTTTTTGTTCAGCATCAAGATGATCGCCTTTGGTTTCCAGTACAATGGTCTTTCCACTTTTGGTCTGAATGATAAAATCGGGATAATGATTAATAAAACCGTTGATCCTGAAGCCTTTCTTTTCCAGATTTCTGGTCCAAAAAGCTATGTTCTGCATGTTGGCAATATCGTTTATGACCCTTGCCTCAAAGTCGTTCATCTTTCCT
>DLXL01000156.1:8513-9934 GCA_003448025.1 Saprospirales bacterium
CAAAGTCGTTCATCTTTCCCTCTTTTTCTTAAAGCGATTTGGTGATGTCCTTGGCTGTTTCACCAGGGGTAATGACGTTCGGCAAAGTGAAAACGGGTTTGATAAAAACCTTGTCTGTATCCAAAAAGTCCTTGAATCTCTTTTCGGCATAGGCTTCAGATAGCGACCTGATTTTCAGCTTTATCTTATCGGTGTAGGTGTATTCGTTATTGGCAAAATCCGTAAACTGCTCATCCTGGAAATCCTCCAAAATGCGGTTAACGTATCGCTCAATCTCTTTGTCCGGAATCGGGTACATGTTCCCGATGATGTCCATGATGCGTTTCGTGAAATTCTTAACCCTGCTGTCTTTCCGCGTCGGATCAAGCATGTAGCTCATGATGCTCTCTTTCACGGTTCCGTCTAACTTCACAAAAGTGGGCGTATGCTCCTTTTTGGTTTCATCGAGATCCACTTTATAAAGCTCCGATGAAATACTGTCGAATGCAATGTTGGTATCTGCCTTGCTGAGGGCAAATCCTTCCAGCAGGTTTTCTTTTTCCAGGGCGATTTCAGCTTCCTCTTGTCCGAATAAATCGTTGGAGGGAATTTTTAAGAAGAACTGAGGCAGGCTGATTTTTTGTACCTCGTCCCTGAAAATGTCTTTGATGCCGTAGGTTTTCACGATCTGCTGTATTTCGTTTGGGAATGCCGGAGCATGGTTCTTTTCTATCTCAAAAACAGTTTTCTCAAACGCCTCGTTTTGCTGAATGGCGGTTTGTTCTATCTCGATGACGGAATGAACCGGTGCTGCCACATCCTCCGCAGGCACTACAATGCGGCTGCTGTCTATATCAAAGGTTATATCCTCCGCAGCGGCAGGTTCTGCCGCTGCGGAAAAGATCGTTAGCTGCTGCAGCGGATCCTGTTTTTTGGCCGCCTCCAAAACCGGCGATTCCGCCAATTTGTAATCCTTTTCGCTAAAACCGGCCTTGTTCAGACCCTTTACAATGTTGGATAAGGTATCCAGAAACCGCGAGGAGGCGGTTAATACATAACTCAGATTGAGCAGCGGAAAATTATGCTTCATCACGTAAGGCTGGCGCAATACCCTGCCCAAAATCTGCTCCACATCCACCGCAGAACTCTTGTCGGCCAGCGACGCCAGTATATAGGCAAACGGACAATCCCAGCCTTCCTTCAAGGCGTTTATGGTAATGATGTAGCGCACTTCGCAGTCGCGACTCATGAGATCCAGCCCTTTTATCTCGTTGATGTTGGCCGTTTTGATCTTGATTTGCCCGTCCGGTATTTTCAACTCTATGAGCTTCTCTTTGAGTTTCTGCACATTCGATTTTTCTTCCTCCTCGTTTAAAAAGGCCGTCCCGTTTTTAGGCTGTACCTGAAACAACACGATGGGCCGAATATATTTGCCCCCCTTC
>DLXL01000156.1:10083-10342 GCA_003448025.1 Saprospirales bacterium
GCTATATATTTGCCCCCCTTCTTTTCTTCCTCTTTCGCCTGCTGCTCCAGGCGTTTTTGCAGTTGCAGCGCCGAATTGATCACCTCCGTTTTGTCCTGATGGTTGTACACAATCACGGGCAGTTTTACCATGTTCTCCCTTTTCAGTTCAAGGGCGTCAATAAAACTGACGATGTTGCTGTTTTTCCTCGGCGGGGCGGTGAGGGCCAGAATAAAACAGGGGGTGACCTCCTTCAGCATCTCCACGCTCAAATCACTTT
>DLXL01000615.1:0-219 GCA_003448025.1 Saprospirales bacterium
ACGCATAAACCAATGCAATTCAAGTTTATGCGAACAACAAAAATTCGATTCGCCGATGCAGGTTCAGCTGCAACGATTCTCAAAATTGCTATCGAGCGTGTTGAGGGCTTTGATGCGCTCTACCGCCGCTTCGAACGCAAGCTGTCAATCGCTGGCCGTAGCAATAGCACCATCACCAATTACAGCCGGCATATGGCAGCCATTGCACTGCACTTTCGA
>DLXL01000615.1:458-1932 GCA_003448025.1 Saprospirales bacterium
AGCAACTCACCATGGTACGCGTGCTCGACTTCGATTGAAACCACCCTGGTCTATCTGCATGTTCAGCAAAACGGCCGTCAGGTGCCTTTCTATCCCCTTGACAGGATCTATCAGGTGAACTGATGCGGCCCCGTTTTGAGGTGGCCGATGCGCTCCGGGCGCACTGGGAGCCTATTGACTGGTCGGAAGGGCTCAACACCTGGCAAAAACGAACCCTGAAGGCACTGAAAACTTCCAGGACCCTTGCGTTGGGCGGACATATTGATCGCTGTGATGCTTGCGGACACCTCGAACTCAGTTACAACTCCTGCCGCAACCGTCACTGTCCGAAGTGCCAAGGTCATGAAAGAGAGAAGTGGATTGAAGCAAGAGAAACCGGACTGCTTCCGGTTAAGTATTTCCATGTCGTGTTCACCTTGCCGGATAAGCTCAACGGGTTGTGTATGTCTCATCCAAAGGAGTTGTACGACCTGCTCTTTGCCACGGCGTGGGATGTGATCAATACCTTTTCCCATGATCCAAAGCTACCAGGGGCACGGACCGGCATGTTTGCCATACTGCACACCTGGGGGCAAAACCTCTCATTGCATCCGCACCTGCATTGTGTGTTGCCGGCGGGAGGACTTACGCGCGAGGGAAAGTGGAAACACTCCCGTGGCGAAGGCAAGTTCCAGTTTCCCGTAAAAGCCATGAGCAAGGTGTTTCGCGCCAGGTATGTGGAAGGTGTGCGATTACTCGCCAGGGAAAAGAAGTGGACCGTAGACAAGACGATGATGGAGTCACTTTTTGATACTCCATGGGTAGTATTTGCCAAACAGCCCTTTTTCAGTACCCAACAGGTGGTTGAGTATCTGGGCCGGTACACCCACAAGATCGCCATTTCCAATCACCAGATCAAGTCTATTACCGAAAACGTGGTATCGTTCGAGTGGAAAGACTACCGCCATGGTGAGCGCAAAGGGATCATGTCGTTGACACCACAAGAGTTCATCCGCAGGTTTTCGCTTCACATTCTTCCAAAGAGGTTCGTGCGTATCCGACACTACGGCATCCTTTCTTCGACAAGCAAAGGCGATTGTCTGCAAAAGGCGAGCAAGAGTCTGGGTGTGAAAAGCGATCCTTCCCTGAGCGAGCATCCATGCCACGAAACAATGGAGCAAACCACATTAGCAACTGCGCTCCGCGTTTGTCCGTGTTGTAAAAAGGCGGCCATGAAAAGAATCCTGGAATTTGACAGGAGAGGTCCACCTTCAAGTATACTTTCCTGCTTAACCCGGCAAACAAAACGCCTTGATACTCTACCATTACTTTCCCGGTAACGCCCGGTGCGGCCCAAGTATTGACCAAACTTTTAACAACCCGCAGAATGGCAAAATCCAGTCAACTGAGGCCTCACATCTTAGGTAAAATTTGTGTCAAAGAACGTTTCTCCATGCATCAGGGAAACTAATGTTCTGACGATAACTCCATAGAC
>DLXL01000615.1:2023-4389 GCA_003448025.1 Saprospirales bacterium
TGTTCTGACGATAACTCCATAGACAAAAAAATCATCCTCGCACTTCACAGACCGTGCAACAACGGCTTCATTGCGTGCCTTGCAGGCTGCAACGAAACCTTAGCTGTTATAAGCAGCCAATATCATATGTTTCTATACTAGGATTTAATGAATTTGGAGGTCAAAGTGGGCTGGTTATTTATTTTAATAAGAAAAACGCCACTTGTAAATTCTGAGATGTTAATAGTAGTTGTAACTGTTGAATTATTTGCAAGCATTTTCATTTCATAAACTAAAGAACCAACAAGATTATAAATCTGAATCGTGTTTGTTTCTCCGGTTGAAGACGGGAACATTAATGTTACTTGTTCAAGTGCCGGATTTGGGTATGATTTTAACGTAGGAACATTTGGACCTAACGTTTCAGGAACACCAACTGTAGTTGTATTAATAATTTTCCAGGCATTGTTAGAGGCAATTCCACACATGTACCATAAGGCGTTATCATAAACGGTAGTTGATTGTGCATGTCGTGTACCTGAAGGCAGGTTACCTGTTGTAGTTTTAAATTCATGCCAAGTAATGCCATCTTCTGAATACCAAACATCGTTCATTTCTGATCCGGTAGCCATTCCCCCCATTAACCACATTTTATTATCAAACCAGGCCACTGTATGCCAATATCTGCCTCGCCATGGAGCCGAATCATTTACCAATGTCCAATTAATCCCATCTGCACTTTTCCAAACCTCATTGTATGACCTTCGTGTGCCTTCATTAGACCCACCTAACATCCATATTTGTCCGCTGCTATCTACACAACTGTTAATCTGCATACCTCTGCCTGTCCAAGGTGCATTTGGTAATTGGTTCCAGGTTATTCCATCAGTGCTGGTCCAAACATCGTTCAATGGTCCTACGTTGCATTGCTCACCGCCATAAATAAATATTTGTCCATTGGCGTATGCATAGTTTGGGTTGTTTCTAATAACATAGCCCGGTATAGCGCTTGTTGTTTGTGTCCAATTAATTCCATCGGTACTTTTCCAAACATCTGTCAAGCAACCAGACTGTGGGTCTCCTCCAATTACCCACATGGCGCTATCGCTTACAAGCCAAGCACCACAATGCCGTGCCGGCCAGGGGGCCGTGGTTTCATACGTCCAGTTTGCTCCATCAATCGAACTCCATACTTCACTGTGCGTGTTCATAGGGGGATGATATGGTGGATCCCATCCGCCCAACAACCACATTTTATTTTGAAAGCTCACTAAACCTGATCCGTCTTTTGCATTAAACGGTAAAGAACTTGCAACTTCTACCCATTCATACTGGCTAACGATAAGGGATCCCGTTGATTGGGTAAGTGTTGAATTAGTAAAATCGGAAACACGCACTTCAACAGTTGTGCCAGGCGTATAAGACATATCAATATATGTATAACATTCATATGACATATTTGAATGAACTGCGGGAGTCCAGACGCCACTATTAATTCGATATTCAACCAATATGGAATCGCTCACTTGAGTAGTATCGTATTCCCAATAAACCAATACGTACGATCCTTGTACATAGGCATCATTTGCCTTCACTGTTGTAAATGAAAACGGGTTGTTTTCAAACCACAATAAATCAATTTCGCTTTGGTTGAAGCTACGGTTGTAAAAGCGCATATCATCAATAGCACCTTTAAACCGATATGGAGAGGCACTAAAAATTAAATCAACCGCATCACCCAGTGTTCCCGAAAATTGATTATCGACACTTAGTGTGTAAAGGACATGATTTCGGTATATTCTAAACGTATCGGCATCGCGCGTAATAGCAAAATGGCACCATTGACCATTAGTAAAACTACCAGGAACACCTTCTGCTACTGCATTTGAAGTAACACCGCTACCGTTCCAATAAACAAATGTTTGATAGAATATTTGTTTGTAATATTGAAGATAATAGCTGTTGTGACTATTCAATTGTATCTCAAAGTTATTAGTGGTATCGTATGAGGATTGTTTGGAAGAAAAACAATTCATGATTTCAGGGTTGTTTGTTTTGTACCAAAAGCTGATTGTGAAATCGCCCAGAATTGGTGAAAATTCGGAAATAGGTAGGTTCAGCGAATCAGAAATACCATCCAAATAGAGTGCTTCATTTACATTACCAAACCGGTCATTAACAAAGATACCTGAACCTGCTATAATATCGTTTCCCTGGCCGGAATAATCGGCCAATGTCCCATCAAATTTATAATGTCCTTTTAAACTGTCTGCTGGAATTTGTGCGTTTGTAGAACAGAAAGAAAAAATGGCAACAATTAGTGTTAAGTATCTCATAAATATTTTTTTGGTTGCTTATAACGTCAGACTGTGAATTTACTATCCACA
>DLXL01000432.1:0-333 GCA_003448025.1 Saprospirales bacterium
ATTCCTTGAAATTCCCGGCAATTTTTTCAGCATTGAACAATCCAATGTATATCCCCCTCAGTCGCTGAATCAGGTTGTTTCCTATGCCTACCTTCAATTGCTCCCTCTGCCCGTTCTGATGGACCTTGGCTGTATTCCAAAACCATATCTTGAAATTGGCGACTCCATCTTTTTAACAAAGGAGTTTAAAATAAACTCAAATTTTAAACCCGGTTCAACGAATACACCAGATCCGCCTTTAATTGGATTTAGAACCGCTATACAATTTGGTGAAAGCGGATTATCAGAGGATTCCTTACTGCATTTCAAATTTCAGTATTCCGGTTGGAATCT
>DLXL01000432.1:510-6299 GCA_003448025.1 Saprospirales bacterium
CCGGTTGGAATCTAACCCAGACCGTTAATCAGCACACTATAAAGCCCTGTGAGCCTTCTACGGAACCCAAAAAATTCAATTATTCCATGCGTATCGCCAGGGAAAACATGTTCCCAAATGAAGTGCGTCCATTAGGATGGATATCCGATTATGGCCAAACGAATCCTGAGGGCTTGGAATTATTGTCGGCCAAACTGGAGTCTCTTACCTTACAGGATAATACTCCATGGTTAAATAACATTCCGTTACCCTTTACGCAGTCGCCATTGAATTTACAGGTAGATTTTTCACCTGTTTTTTCAGAACCCATTGATGAAGGTTTTACGCTTGGCGCTTCCCTGGCTTTCAAACCTGATTGTCAGTTTTCATTACCGGATAGCTCCATTCAATTTCTTCAAACCAGGTTTAATGGTTGCCTGAATGTAGATACTATGATAAGGTATGACACCATTCGCAACCCCATTGGCTTTTTTGCCAATACCCCAAGGTTATCGATTATAACCAACGACAGTGTAGTAAACTCACCCACCAGAGGATTTGACCTTGATTTTACACTCAAAAATGCACTGGTATCTCCTGCTCCCTTCGGCTGGATTTATGTGGACGCTCCTTCCGGCCTGATCAATCAGCTGAAATTGTTCCAAATGCCGCAGAATCAGCCAATTTCTGGCAATAATGGATTTTTTGGACTCAATCAATTTGGCGGACTAACCAGTAAAAACTTCAGGATTACCGGCGAAAACCTTTCCTGCGACCTGGACTCTCTGTACATCTACTTTGGCTGGAGTTGCGATCCTATCCAGCAAATAGCTGATGCATCCTGTGGCATAGATACCATACTCATTCTGCTTAATCTGGAACGTCCGGAACTGGAGCTGGATATCATGGAAGAGCCAGATCAAATATCTCTATGTGAGGAATCAGACTGGTTTGAATTTGAAGTATATAATGCCAAGTTCGGCTATGCGTATGAGTTGCTTTCTACCCTGAAACTGCCCCCCGGACTGCAAATTGCCCCCGGAACCTGCCAAATTTCCTATCCGGAAGGGTCTCCATGGGTCAACATTCCAAACCCGCAGGAAACCAACCCCAATTTCTATGAATGGCAGGTGAGCGATTTGTTGCCGGCAGTAGCTTTGAGCGGCCTTCCCGGCTTCAACCTGGCGCCTCAGAATTCCTTCAGAATTAGGTTCAAAGTAGTTGCAGAGTGTGGTTTTGTAGCGAATACGCCTATCGTATATGGCACCACTGGAACTGAGCCATGTGGCAGGCAGGCAAATGTGTTAAATAAGCTTGGAGAACCTTTGGATGTTGTTGGCGTAACGCCAAGTTATGGTGTGCAAATCAATATTCAGCCAATTGGCAATTTGGCTGATGGTTGTGGCGAGATTCAAGAATTTGAAGTAAACATGCAATTACTGGGCACTCCATCACCCACCGACAGTGTTTATGTCAGCTTACCACAGGGTGTTCTCATTTTACCCACTTCTTATCTGCCAGGTACCAATGCGCCAACCGGGCCATTGGTGATCAATCCGCAGGGATTTCAATTACCACTGCCTATTCTACAGGGAGGAGGACCGGTCAGCTTTCGTTTTAAGGTGGGTTATGATGGGATAGCTGGTTGTTCTGATAAAATACTTCAGGTGCAAACCCGTGTTCGAACAGAAGCGTTTTGTGCAAGCCTTGGCGCCCCATGCGTGGTGTATGTGGCAACTGGAGAATCTATTTGGAATATTAATGTCGAGCACCCAACTTTGGTAATAACCAGTGCTGATTTTATACTTACCAATGGTGAAACACAAGGTGAAATTACGGTTACTAACAGTGGGGATATTCCAGCAAAATGGGCATCCGTGAACTTTTACCATGATGTAAATGCCGACGGAGTTGTGGATGCCGGAGATGTACTTTTAGGCAATTTGTATAATCCCGGTCTGTTATTGCCAGGAGATGCCATTACCTTAGAAGGTACAATTCCCGGACTGGATTCGCAGGGGTGGTGTAATTTGTTGATTGTATTGCCAGCCTATGATAACTGTTTGTGTTCAGATCAAATTTTTCAACCGGAACAATGGCAGATTGCACATGCAGAATTGAAGTTTTGCGCTTTGGAGCCGGTCCAATTGGGTATTCCTGGTCAAATTGACTATACATACCTGTGGCAGGCAAATTCCGGAATTTCCTGTCTGACTTGTCCAACGATCACCTTTACGCCAGATTCCAGCATCAACTTAAATACTCCGATTGAGTTGGAGCTTACAGAAATGGATGGCAACTGTATCGTTCGGCATAGTTTCCTGCTTTCCTTCAGTACGGTAGCAGGAATTACAGCCTCTGACCAGACCGTTTGTAAAGGCCAGTCGTTTTCTTTATCAGCGATTCCGACTTCCGGTGAAACTTATTTCTGGGCAGGTTCCGGCATTATTGATCCTACACAAGCAACCCAAACAATTCTGGCGCAAAACAACAGTACATATGCCGTAACCATTTCTTTTGCCAATGGTTGTACTGCTTCAAAATCTATTGATATTCTGGTATTAGAACCAGACACCTTAGTACTGCCGGGTTTAATTACCTGTCAGGGCGTACCCGTTGATATAATGGGCAACGTGACCGAAACGCCCGGCACTTACCAGCTTTTGCTGAGTAACAGTCAGGGTTGCGACAGTCTGGTGTTTCAAAGTCTGGCAATTAACCCACCCGTACAAACGGTTGAAAACTTTACATTCTGTTTGGGCGATACCCTGAAAAATGTACTCGATACATTCTTTACCACCAGCGGGCAGGTTTGCCGGACATTACAGGGCCTGAACGGCTGCGATAGTGTGCATTGTGCTATCATTACTGCGGTGGATCCGCCAGATTTGCCCGTACAAGACACCCTTTATGTAGATTATGGACAGCTCATTACCCTGAGCGGGCCATCTGGCTTTGAAACGTATTGGTGGACGCCTGCTCCCACCCCTCCCTGTGATGATTGCTCAGAGGTGACCTACCCTGCAGACTCCACCGCGTATCAGGAATACCGATTACAGGTAATCGATGCGAATGGATGTTTGGGTGAATTGATTTTCCGGGTATTGGTGTTGCCTCCTTGTTCTCCGGATAGCTTGCATATACCAAATGCCTTTACACCAAATGGTGACGGCGCAAACGATGTATTCCGTGTGGTCCCATACGAAAGCTCAGAGGTGGTTAGCAGCCTGGAAATCTACAACCGCTGGGGACAAAAAGTTTATGAGAACTTTGGAAACTCCTCCTGGGATGGCACTATTAACGGCCAACCTGCATCTTCAGACGTTTATGTCTACATTGTAACTGTAAAGTGCGGGGAATTGGTAGGAAAAAGAGTGGGCGATGTAACACTGCTTAGGTGATATGAGGTAAAAAACGAAGCATGGGCCGCCCCGAATTTGGGGTGGCCCATGTTTTTTGTTGACCTTAAAGAAGATTCTTTACCGGATAAATCGCCCCTGGTAGTGTTGTTTCTCTGTAATGACCTCAATGGTATACATACCGGTTGGAATTGGGTTCAGCAACACCTGCCGATTGGTAGAAATACCGGATTGAACCACCTGGCCAGTCGCATTCAGAATATGGAACTGAAAAGCTCCTTCAATCTCCGTAGCAATGGTTAATTGATCGGTAGCCGGATTGGGGAACACCTGCAATGGCTGTACCACTGGTGCAGAAGTGTAAGAAGGCGCCGGAAATTCGTAGGCCCAAAGATCGGTCATGTTTTCTGAGCTGCCATCACTTAAAAGAGCCGTACCACCGGTAGCATAAACGGTGTTCCCAATAACAAAAGAGCCGGGAGCCCAACGTCCGCTGCCGGGCCAGGATGGAAGTTGCTTCCAGCTATCCAGTTCCGGGGTGTATTCCCAGAGTTCTCCCTCTTCTAAATAATAGTGGTCTTCACCTTCTCCAGAGAGTACATATCCTTTGCCATTCAAAGAAAACTGCGTGCCGGCAACCCGCTTTTCGCCTGGAAAATCTTCCATGCGCTCCCATGTATTTGTTTGAGGGTCATACCGATGTAAGTCATTATAAATAGTGGAGCCACCTACATTAACGCTTCCATGGCCAAAGGCTATGTACACCATTCCATTTATCGAAAAGTGATATGGGTGGTGCCTCTTGAAGGAAGGAAAATCGGGTCTTTGCGTCCATTTATCAGTTTGAATATCGTACTCCCAAAAGTCATTGAGATTTCCCATAGAGCTTCCACCGGCGCCTACATATATTTTGCCATTCGCTTCTACCATCGCAGGGTGTCCTCTGCCATCACAATCGCAGGTGGTTTTTTCTGTCCAGATTCCAGTAGCCGGATCATATTCCCACAAGTCAGCCATATCTGAAGTAGGTCCAAAACCAAAACCCATGTATGCTTTATTGTTGTATACCACTGCATAGGCGTAACTTCTGGGCGGCCCTGGGAAACTGGGTAATGCCTCCCATTTATCTGCTACGGGGTCATATCTGTAAAAATCGCTTAAATATGGATTTTGCGTGGCACTTCCACCCAGCATATAACCATATCCACCAATGGAAAAGGTTACTGGATGGTGTCTGCCAAAAACGGTATCAGGAAGAGAAGCTTTTTGCACCCAATTTTGGCTCATCGCTGTGTGCGTGTTCCAAATCAGCAGACAGGAAAAGAGTAGTTTTTGAAAAGTCATGATGTAATTTGAATTTGATTTGCCCAATGAAACCAAGGTAATGCAATAAGGTTCGCTTGAACGATTCATACCCTCAAAATTGCTACTCAGATTCAAAATTGTACCACCCACAGGTATTCACTTTCCAGGGCATCACCCTTGCCGGATGTTTGTGCCATCATTCATTCAAAAACAACTGGCTATGCAAACGAAAGCATTACTGATCCTTATATCAGTATTATTTATTCCCAACTTTATTTTTTCTCAAAACCAGACTATCCGGGGCTGGGTTCTTGACCAACAATCTGAATCGCCACTGATTGGCGCAATGATTCAGGTATTGGATCAGGAACCCACCATCGGGGCTATGACCGATGCAGAAGGTGGATTCGTTCTGAAAAATGTTCCTGTTGGTCGGCAGGGCTTACGGGTAACTTATCTCGGTTACGAATCCCAAAATCTGCCAAACATTCTTATCACTGCAGGAAAAGAGGTGGTCCTGACCATCAAACTGGTAGAATCTTTTACCACCATGCAGGAAGTAGTGGTAACTGCCCAGGTGAATAAGGACAAAGCCATTAATGATCTGGCCACCATTTCAGCACGCCAATTCAATACGGAAGAAGTGAGTCGCTACTCTGGTGGCAGGAATGATGTTGGCAGGCTGGTTGCAAACTTTGCCGGCGTTGCTGCAAGTAACGACGCCCGCAATGACATCATTATACGCGGCAATACGCCCACCGGAGTTCTCTGGCGATTGGAAGGTATTCCCATTCCGAGTCCCAACCACTACTCCACCCTTGGCACTACAGGAGGGCCGGTTTCAGCATTAAACCCCAACATGATTGGGAATTCTGATTTTTTAACCTCTGCATTCCCGGCTGAATATGGGAATGCTACTGCAGGTGTTTTTGATATTAATTTACGTACGGGTAACCGGGAAAGGTTTGAATTTATGGGCCAGTTGGGCGCATTTACAGGAATGGAAGCTGCAGTTGAAGGGCCATTACGAAATGGAAAAGGATCGTTTATAATGGCCTATCGCCATTCCTATGTAGAGATTGCAGGGGCAGCTGGGCTTAATGTGAGCACATCTGCCAACCCTAAATACAAGGATCTAACTTTAAA
>DLXL01000228.1:0-2002 GCA_003448025.1 Saprospirales bacterium
TTTGATGGGTTTGAAGAGTTTGATTGGTTTGATGGGTATCAAAGCCCCTTTAGGGGCGCAATTTCTGTAGCGCAAAAATAGGTAGCCTGAATGGAGTTTGGCTAACAATAGCGCATAAATCCGTTCATCATTCTTCCATTTGGCATTGGAAGACCTCCGCAAAGTGGATTTTGATTTGTTGTTTAACCTCATCCAGCGGCAATTCCCTCCCAAGCAGTTGTGCCATGGAGGTTACGGTTTTATCATCATCGTTGATGCCGCAAGGCACGATGTGCTGAAAATAACCCAGATCTGTGTTGACATTAAATGCCCAACCGTGTAAGGTTGTCCAGCGGGAAAGATGCACTCCAATGGCGCAAATTTTTCGTTGCATGGCCGGCTGGGTGGCAGTGGCGGGTGTTTTGGTCCATACCCCGGTATATTCCTTGATACGGTATCCTTCAATGCCGTACACGGCCAGGGTGCGTATAATCACCTCTTCTATATTGCGCACATAGCGGTGCACATCGGTGAAAAAACGCTCCAGATCCAGAATAGGGTATCCCACAATTTGCCCAGGGCCATGATAGGTAATATCGCCGCCCCGGTTAATGGGAAAAAACGAAATGCCACGTTCCCGTAGCTCAGTTTCTGTGAGCAATAAATGATCCATAGACCCGCTTTTGCCCAAGGTATACACGGGCGGATGCTCTACCAGCAGGAGTTGATGCGCCTGAGCGTACGACTCAAGTGGCTGTCCACGGTGATTGATTTTATGTGCAATCAACGCTTGATGAACGGCCGTTTGATAATCCCAGGCTTCCTGGTAGCCCATTCGACCCAGGTCTTTGTACCGGACGGTTTCCATGTGTGGCAAAGGTCGGGAATTTGATGAATGATGTGGTTGGCAATTTTCCGTCAAATCAAGTCGCTGCGATAAGTACAGCATCTTCCTACCTTTCCGGGAAAATCTGTGCTCAATATGTTTCGATCTTTACTTTTTACCCTGGGTATTGTGCTGATGACTTCCCTGGGTTGTTTGGCGCAAACCTTCAGCGGAACAGGCGGCCCTATCCCTGACGATGGTTCAACCATTGTTTTCGATCTGCCTGTGAGTGGGTTGCCGGGTAGTTTGGATACCACTCAGTTCGGTATAGAACGTATTTGCATCAATGCGGTTCATTCCTGGGTGGCTGATTTGTCGGTGCAGCTCAGAACTCCTGATGGAACCTTGATCCCTCTGGTGTCTGGTGTGGGAGGTGATACGGATGGTTTTGTCAACACCTGTTTCAGTGGGAATGCCGACCAATCTATCTTTGATGTATGGTATCCGTTTACCGGCGAATTCAGACCTTTTGGCGATATGGGGCTGGTGAATAACGGGCAAAATCCCAACGGAACCTGGCAACTGGTAATCCTGGATACTTATGCTTTTGCCGATGCAGGTGAACTCCTGGACTGGAGTATCACTTTTGGCAACAACCCCTGTAAACTATTCCCCTTTGAATCCAGCGATTTGCCCATTCTGAAAATTTTTACCGGTGGTCAACCTATTGTCAATGATCCCAAAATTGACGCACAGTTTCAGGTAATAGATAATGGTCCTGGTGTCAGAAATTACCTGAACCAAACAGATTATGCCTATGCCGGGCCGATCGGCATCGAATTGCGCGGGAACAGCTCGCAGGGAATGCCCAAAAAGTCTTTCAATTTTGAAGTGCGTGATGAAGTCGGAGATGATAAGGACCTGTCGCTTTTGGGACTTCCGGAAGGCAGCGATTTCGCACTTTCGGCCAGTTTTTCGGATAAAACCCTGATGCGCAATGCTCTGGCTTATGAAACTTTCCGACAAATGGGCCATTATGCCACCCGAACCAGGTTTTGCGAACTGGTTATGGACAATACCTACCAGGGCATTTATGTGCTGATTGAAGAAATCAGAAGAGACAAAGACCGGGTGGATATAGCCAGATTACGGCCAGACGATACTTTGGGGGTAGATCTCACGGGGGGATACATGGTG
>DLXL01000228.1:2102-4151 GCA_003448025.1 Saprospirales bacterium
CCAGACGATACGCTGGGGGTAGACCTCACGGGGGGATACATGGTGCGTATTGACTGGAACCGAACCCCCGGCTGGAATTCGCCGTTTTCTCAGCCAAATAGCCCCAATATCTACACTTATTTTCAGCATACCTATCCGCGTTGGGATGCAATGCACCCCACGCAGCAGCAATACATCAGGAGCTACATAGACAGTTTTGAGGTGGCCCTGCATGGCCCGCAGTATCAGGATCCGGAACTGGGCTGGCGACGGTTTGCTGCGGAAAATACGTTCATTGATTACCTGATTTTAAACGAAATAAGCAAAAATGTGGATGGTTACCGATTGAGTACCTATTTCTTTAAGGATAAAGATGATGCTGCTGCCGGGGGTAAATTGCAAATGGGCCCACCCTGCGATTATGATCTGGCATTTTACAATGCTGATTACTGTGAGGCATTCCAAACGTATGGTTTTGCCTTCAATATCAATTACGTTTGCACGGATGCCGGTGTGCCATTTTGGTGGGAAAAATTGATGTCGGATACCTTGTTTACCCAAAACCTTGCCTGCCGTTGGCATACATTGCGGCAAACCACGCTGAAAAATGGTCATTTTTTCGGCATGGTGGATTCCATGGCTCAGGTGGTTAATGAGGCACAGGAGCGGAATTTTCTGAAATGGCCTATTTTGGGTAAATATGTCTGGCCCAATCCGGGGGTTTTGCCTCCCACCTATACCGGAGAGGTGAACAAAATGAAGGCATGGGTTAACAGCCGTTTCGCCTGGCTGGATGCGACATTTGGCCAGTTTACCCCGCAGGTTTCTGCAGCATTCAGTGCCATTTCGGGCAATGCCTTGTCCTGGACTTTTCAAACGCCTCAAACGCCAGGCTACAGCTATACCTGGGACTTTGGCGATGGCACCTCAGGTAATCAGCCGTTGGCCGAGCACAGCTTCCCCAGTCCCGGCACCTATAAAGTAAAACTTACCGTTACCACCCCGTTTGGATGCAGCAGTACGTCTGAGCAAACCATTAACGTGGCAATCCTTGGAACGCAGGGTGCGGATTTGCCGGAAGGCTTCAAGGTGTATCCAAATCCGGCGCAGGACGTGGTATATGTAGCCATGCCGGAAGATTTTGCCCGATCCTGCACCATTACGCTTACTAATATGCTCGGGCAACAAGTTGTTTCTCTTGAACCCGTACAAGCTGGTCATCAGGTTGCAATTCCGGTAAAATCATTGCCTCAGGGTGCCTACATGCTGGATTTGCAAGGTGCTGATCAAAGGGTTACAACTATGGTTTTAATCAAAATCTAAGGATGAAATCAGATTATCCTGCGTTACTTTGACAGACAAACCGATGTTTAACTGCATTGTAAAACTATGATCAAAACGAACAAACACTTGAAGCTCTTAGTCATCTTCATTGCATTGCTGGGCTGTAACCAATGGATAATGGCACAGCAACAATCTGTTGCACGGCGCTGGAATGAGGTCATGTTACAAGCCATCCGGGAAGACCTCGCGCGTCCGCCCGTGCAGGCGCGCAATCTGTTTCACGTATCTATGGCCATGTGGGATGCCTGGGCAGCTTATGATACGCTTAGCGCAGATACCTACCTGCTGGGTAAAACCGTAGGCAACTACACCTGTCAGTTCACAGGCGTTCCGGTGCCAGCCGATATAGAGGCCGCCCGAAAAAAAGCGATGAGCTATGCCGCATACCGGGTGTTGAGTCGCAGATTTCAAAATTCACCCAATTCAGTGGCCAGTATCCAACGATTCCGGAATTTAATGGGAGCATTGGGGTATGATTGGACTTTCAATTCCAATTTTTACCAATCTGGAGATCCGGCAGCTTTGGGTAACTATATTGGAGATTGTGTTGGGTTTTACGGCTTAACTGATGGCGCAAACGAGGCTCAAAATTATGCATACATCCATTACGTACCTGTAAACCCATCTTTGGCGCCTGATAGCGCGGGAAATCCAACCATCATGGATCCTAATCGATGGCAGCCGTTGAGACTCAATAATGCAGTGGACCAACAAGGCAACCCACTA
>DLXL01000228.1:4284-6665 GCA_003448025.1 Saprospirales bacterium
GCAGTGGACCAACAAGGCAACCCTATTCCGGCACTCCAAAGATTTCAAAGCCCTGAATGGGGGAGGGTCGTGCCCTTCGCTTTGGCAGACTCTTCAAAAACTGTTTACCAACGAAATAACAGCGATTGGCCGGTATATCATGATCCAGGCCCGCCTGCATTCCTGGATACTGTAGATGGTGGAGGTGATTCAGAGGTGTATAAATGGAACCACAGCCTGGTTGCCATTTGGTCTTCGCACCTAAGTACAGAAGACAGCGTCATTTGGGATATATCGCCGGCAACTATTGGCAATACGCCCTGGCTTCCTACTACATTCCAGGAGTACAAGGATTTTTATTTGTTGAGCGGAGGCGGGCCAAGTATCGGTCGGCCCATAAATCCGAAAACAGGGCAACCTTACCAGCCACAATGGGTACCCCGCGGGGACTACACGCGTGTACTGGCTCAGTTCTGGGCAGACGGTCCCAATTCTGAAACCCCACCCGGGCACTGGTTTTCTATTTTAAATAAAGTGATGGATCACCCGGAATTTGTACGCAAATTCAATGGGGCGGGACCAACATTGGATACACTTGAGTATGATATCAAGGCCTATTTTACGCTAGGGGGCGCCTTGCATGATGCAGCTATAGCCGCTTGGGGAATCAAGGGGTGGTATGATGGAATACGACCCATTTCGGCCCTTCGGTATATGGCTGATCGTGGTCAAAGTTCAAACCCCTCTGACCTAAGTTTTGATATTGCTGGCATTCCTCTCCAACCAGGCTTTATAGAGTTGGTTAAGCCTGGCGATCCGCTTGCCGGATCATCAGGAGAGAACATTGGTAAGATCAAGTTTTTTGCCTGGAAGGGGCATGATTCTATTATAGATCCGGCTACTGATGTGGCTGGGGTAGGTTGGATTCTGGCGGAGCGATGGTGGCCGGTTTTTCGGAAATCTTTTGTCACACCTCCTTTCGCTGGGTATATTTCCGGGCATTCAACGTACTCCCGAGCTGCTGCCGAAGCCATTACACTGTTTACTGGAGATGAATATTTCCCGGGAGGGATGGGAGAATTTCATATTCCTGCCAACAGTGGTTTCCTGGGTGTGGAAAAGGGGCCAAGTGTAGACGTTACCCTTCAGTGGGCAACTTACCGGGATGCCTCGGATCAAACCAGTTTGTCCAGAATTTGGGGCGGTATTCACCCGCCGGAAGATGATATTCCCGGTAGAAAAATTGGCGCCAGGGTTGGTATAGATGCATTCGCAAAGGCAAAACAGATTTTCTATACCAATGACGCTGACATGGATGGTTATACCCTGGAGGTGGATTGTGATGATGCAAATCCTGGCGTATATCCTGGTGCTCCTGAAATTTGTGATGGATTAGATAATAACTGCTATGGTATTTCAGAAGAAGGGCGGCCGGTTTTTACCTATTTCCAGGATTTTGATGGTGATGGTTTTGGTGATGCCAATGCACCTCTGCTGACTTGTCAGGAACAAGCTCCAGCCGGTTATGTGTTGAATAATATGGACTGCATAGATTTTAACGCTGATTCTTACCCGGGGGCTTCTGAAATTTGCGATGGTCTGGATAACGATTGTAATGGTGATGCGGATGACGGACTCACTTTTACCATCTATTATGAAGATATGGATGGCGATGGGTTTGGAACAACCACCAGCCAAGCACCGTTCTGCACGCCGGAACCTCCAGCTGGATTTGTAGCTAACAACCTGGATTGCAACGACAATGATCCCAATATCCATCCAGAGATACTGGAGGCTTGCGATGATATCGACAATAATTGCGATGGATTGATCGATGAAGAATTAACCTTTATAAGTTACTATGCAGACGCCGACATGGATGGGTTTGGAAGCCCTTCTGATACTTTCAGCACTTGCCAGGGTATCATTCCGGTTGGGTTTGTGGGAAATACATTAGATTGTGACGATTCCAACGCCGCAGTAAATCCGGATGGGATGGAAGGGAATGGTCCGGACGGACTTGATAACGACTGCAACGGCCTGATAGATGATTTTTTAGATACCCGGGAGGCTGCATTGCCCATAAGCCTGTTTCCTAACCCCGTAACTGACCAATTAGTGGTTAAGTTCGGCCAGTTAACGAAGCCGTTATCTATTCAAATTATAGACATGCGTGGGCAATTGCTGCAATCGGTTCTGGTGGCAGCAAATACCAGTCAGACCATAATCGATTTTCGTACCATCCCGGACGGAGTCTATTGTTTGGTCGTCATTATTGAGGATGGCTTGAGTATCAATGCCCGGAGAGTGGTTAAAATATAATTTGACTTTCCTGATATTGTACAGGAAGCATTAATTTCCGATTTCCGATTTGTTTTGATTTCCGATTTTCGAATAGATTT
>DLXL01000228.1:6872-8894 GCA_003448025.1 Saprospirales bacterium
AAATCTATTCGAAAATCGGAAATCAAAACAAATCGGAAATCGCAAATCATATCCCCGTCCATCATGCGGATAGTCAGCAAATATAAAAGAGAAACCTTTCCCAGGTTATGAAACATTAATACCCTGCGGCAGCATCATCGCCGCGTTGATCAGCTACGCCCTGCCACTTGCCGTCAGGCAGGCGTATGATGCCTTCAACGCGTCCAATTGGGCCTCGAACATTGATTTCATGCCCCATTTTTTCTAATGCAGCTTGTACCTCTTCGGAGAAGCAGCCTTCTTCGGCAGAAATCTGGTTGGGTTTCCATTGGTGGTGGAAGCGTTTGCCCTGAATGGCGTCCGGAAGGGAAAGGCCAAATTCTGCTACATTCACGATAACCTGGAAAACACTGGTAGGGATGGTGGTGCCACCCGGTGTGCCCAAAATCAACCAGTTTTTTCCGTTCTTAGTCACAATTGTAGGGGTCATGCTGCTGAGTGGCCGTTTGCCCGGAACAATGGCATTAGCCTTGCCGCCAACAGCTCCATACAGATTGGGGGCGCCTGGTTTGGCACTGAAGTCGTCCATTTCATTATTCATTATAAATCCAGCGCCTCCGATCACAGTTCTGGAACCATAACTATCATTGAGGGTCGTAGTTACAGACACCGCATTGCCTTCGCGGTCTACGATAGAGTAATGAGTTGTTTCCTCACTTTCCTTTATTGCACCGGCGAGGATGTTACTGCTATTGGAGGCGGCATCAGCTTTATAATCAGCCATGCGCGCCTTGATATACACCGGATCTGTAAGGGTTTTTACCGGTACTTTCCAGAAGTCCGGATCACCCATGTGCTCTGCCCGGTCGGCATAGGCACGTCTTTCAGCTTCTGCCATCAAATGAACAGCCTGCGCGGAATGGAATCCGTAGGATTTTAGTGGAAAGTCACCCACCATACCTAACAACTGACGCAAAATAATCCCGCCGCTGCTGGGAGGTGGCATGGTGATGATATGCATGTCCTTCCAGTCGAACTCCAGCGGTGTGCGCCATACACTTTTATAGGATTTCAGGTCTTCAAGCGTAATTAATCCGCCCTTTTTCTCCATTTCCTTAACTATTAAGGATGCTGTAGCGCCCTTATAAAAACCATCCCGCCCGTCGCCGGCAATTCTGCGAAGGGTTTGAGCAAGTTCCTTTTGAATCAGCCATTCGCCCGCTTTCCAATCCTGAAATTTAACAAAAGCGGGACTAAGACTGCTGTTTCTGGCAAAAGTCAGACGTTCTGCGTTAAGATTTTGGGCTTCTTGCTCCGTGATCTGAAATCCATTTTCCGCCAGGTCAATGGCAGGTGTCACGACTTCCCCCCAACTCAGCCTTCCGTGGTAAAATTGAGCCTCCCACATGCCGTCTACCGTACCAGGTACGCCACAGGCCAGGACGCCAAATCTGCTTTTATTGGGCAAAACTTTGCCCAGAGAATCCTGATACATATTTTCTGTGGCAGCAGCAGGCGCTTTCTCCCGGTAATCCAAAGCCAGGACTTTTTTCCCTTTGGCATCCCGATATATTAAAAAGCCGCCGCCTCCAATGTTGCCGGCCGGGGGATAAACTACCGCCAGGGCAAATTGAACCGCAACCGCTGCATCAATGGCATTTCCTCCTTTTTTCAAGATGTCCAGGCCAACCTTAGTAGCTAATGGGTGTGCTGTCCTACTACGGCCGTGTCGGCAGTAACTTCCTTGTTGATTTGATTTGGGAAGGGTACTAATTGACCAAATCCGGTGTAAGGGAGGATAAAGGCAATCGCGCAGAAAAGTAATTTGATTTTGTGCATCGCAAAATTGATTCAGTGACCGCAAAGGTAATTCGGCCTGCTCCATTTGGAAAGCATATTAAAAAACAGGGCACTGAACGCTTGCGCGACTGACGGCTAATAAACCCCAAAAAACCAAATGAAAACTTCTTTATTAACAGAGCTTGCGCTCAGAATGTTTCAAATCACTGGCAGTCTTCGTCAGACTACACCTTTGTCCTTCAA
>DLXL01000421.1 GCA_003448025.1 Saprospirales bacterium
TCGCCAGAGGCTAACCAGTTACGATTCCATTTCAGTTGACATCCGATATGCTTTTACGGATGAAGAATGGCCAGCAGGGAGCGCTTTGAATACCTTCAAAAATGTAACTGAAATCAAGTCAGACAGAATGAAGATAAGCAATGTGGACGAGGCTGTTCTCAGGCTTTGTACTGCATTAGCCCTTCATGAAAACAGGATGGACCTGGCTGAGAAATGGTTGATGAAGCAACCAAATACCAACCAGAGAGAAGAGCTATGGAAAGAACAATTGAAAAACGCTAAAAAATAACCAACTACTCCTTACAATTTTCCGGAGGAAATCTTCTCTTCCAGAATTTTGGAACGGCGGATGGTATTGGCTTTTTTCCAATACTCAATTGCTTGTGCAGCCTGACCACTGAGTGACAAGGCATCGCCCAAATGCTCCAATATGCCAGGATGTTGATCTCCCCCTTTCGTTAACGATTTTTCGTATCTGGAGATGGCGCCGGAATAATCCTTTTTTCCCATCAGGGCCAATCCGACCTGATCAACCATATCCAGTCGAAGGGTTGTATTGTTGGCCGTCATGAGTAATCCCTGCTCTAGTTGGTTAAGTGCATCATCCGACCGCCCTTTGATGTTGGCTGCCACTCCATAATACCAATATGCTTTTGGTTGATTTGGAAAGGCATCTATTGCTTTTTCAGCAGAAGTAAACATCTCATCAAATCGACCTTGAGCAAGTTGCAATCCTAATAAATTATCCCAAACAGCAAATACAGTCGGGTTAAGTTGGATGCATCGTTGATACCTGATCAAAGCCTCCCCAGGCATATCTGAGTGATAGAACAAATCCCCGGAGAGACTCCAGGCCTTGGCATCGTCTGCATGGTGCTTTTCTAACAATGCGCCTAATTCCAGGATTGGCTGGCGCAATGCGGCCCCTTCAGGTGTATTCAACTTAGTAAAAAACGGCATTAGCGCCTTTACCTTTTCATCTATGGATACAGCGGGGTCATCAAACAGAGGCTTGAAGGCTGCTAATTTGGTTGCATCTGTTTCTTCTTTCCCTGAAGTCAATGCCATCCTGGCTGCGGTATTATTGGGTTCACGACGTAAAACCTCCTCATAGGTAGCTCTTGCGCCGGCTTTATCTCCAATTTTATCGTAAAAAGCTGCCAGTTCCAGACGGTATTTTAATTCATACGGGAATGCATCTGCCAGCTTTTTGTATTCAGCAGCAGCTTTTTTCATATCCCCCAGCCCAACAAATATCACATGTCTTTTAAAGGCTATTTCTTCTGTAAGCCCGATAAGATCCTCCAGTTTATCAAGCGCTTTGAGTGCTCGTTTAGGCTCTTCATTTTTCAAGCTCAGGTATGCTAACTGCTCGTAAAACTCCGGAGTTTCAGAAAATCTTTTAACCAAACCCTCATATACAGAAACAGCGTCGCCGATTCTACCAACCTTTTCAAAAAGGTCAGCCTGATAAACAGCGTACCATTCGTTTCCAGGAGCCAAGGTTACTGCTTTACCAATGGCTTCAATTGCAGCCGGCAAATCACGGGATGCCGTATAGGACCTCGCTAATCCATACCAACCCGCATCTACTGTTGGATGGTCGTAGGTAAATTTCTTGTACAATTCCAGCGCCTTGTCATGATGATTCAGCAATCGCTCCCGCTCTGCCATCAGGAATTGACTTTGCCGCTTAACCTCCTCTTCGGGTACGGAAATTTTGACCCCTCCAATCGTATTTTGCGCACTTAATGACATTGGAAGCGCAACTAAAAACAATAAAAACCTTAGATTCATAGCAGATTTAATCTTTAACGCAGCAAGGTAACCTCGCCTTTTTGAAATTTAAGCGCTCCATCTCCTCCGCGCCAAAAAACAACGTATATATAGACATCCGAAGGAGCAGGCTGGCCATTGACCTGGCCATCCCATCGGGCGCCTGGTTCCGTACTGGAAAACACTTTTTGGCCCCAACGGTTGTAAATATCTAAACTTTCTACCCTTGCAATGCCCTCTACAATGGCCAAACCAAATCCATCATTGGCTCCATCACCATTGGGAGTGAACGCGTTCGGGAATTGCACATCAGGTTTTATGATGGCAAAAGTGACGGACTCTGTTTGCACACATCCATTAGGTGACATTACAGTAACCACATAGGTAACTGAATCGCTCATGGTTACCGGAGTAACCGTAATTTGTTGTGTATTCCCAATGACATCAGCATTTTCCTGCCACTCAAACGAATAATTACTCGCATTGGTACCTGGAATAAACGCATCCATGAAAATACTTGCACCTGCATCTACCCTGTTGGTATCCGGGTCTGTCACCAATTTAATGGTAAAATTTGGCACTATAGTTACCAATACGCTGTCCTCGTAAATACAGCCATTACCATATAAAAACCGTAAATCGTACAACGTTGTCTGCGTCGGTGTGGCTAAAAAAGACGGCTCTGTGCCTCCCGGTTGCCACAAATAATCTCCGGTCAGGAATGCATCGGCCATGATCATTACCGATTCTCCCAAACAAATAGTCGTATCGTTGCTTACGGTCATTTGTGGATTGTACACCGTAATATCTACTTCATAGGTTTTCACACAGCCATTTAAGGTGGTCAACACCTGAAAAGTGGTTGATTCCTGCGGGAAAATAATTCCAGGCGTTGGTTCATTGGAAACAAAATTGCCAGGCGATGAAGTCCATGCGTAGGTTGCTCCGGGGGTAGCAATACTATTTAAAATGACCCCTTCACCGGGGCACAACAATGTATCAGCCGGAAACTGCACCTCCGCTACTTCGCCTAGTACAGTGATCTCTATCGAGTCAACGGATATACATTGTAAACTTGGTGCCGGATAGCTGTATTGAACCGTGTAAGTTGCAGATTCTGCGGGTGCCACTGAAATCACCTGGCCTGTTTGCCCATTGCTCCATTGAAACTGTCCAGGGTAATTCCCGGAGGCGGTCAACAGGAGTGAAACCCCGGCACAAATGGTATCATCATTCGTCAGCAATAAATTTCCGGATGGCACTACCGGAATCGTGAATTGCTGCTGCACCGTACATCCATTTTCAATCGTTACCAAATAGGTAGTGGTTTGGGCAGGAGTATCGGTTGGTTGTGCTTCACTTGAAGATAACCCGCTTGGGAAGGAGGTCCATGTGTAAGTTGCAGTAGTATCTACCAACAGGTTCAGTAAAATACTTTCGCCGGCGCATAAAGTGTCATTCGGGAATTGAAACTGAGGTGGTGTATTTACCTCAATGGTTATCGTGCCCGATGCAGAACACCCATTGGGAACGTCGCCAGAGAAGGTATAGGTTGTAGTGTTGGAAGGTGCTGCTGTTGGATTAGTGCATGTGATACAACTCAAACCAATGGCTGGCGACCAAAGAGCGTTAGTCAACCCGCTTGCATTTGATACTTGCAAGGTGGTACTTTCTCCCAAACACAATTGCATTGCTCCTGCTGAAATGTTAACTGAGGGAACCGGTTTTACCTGGATGATTGCACTGGAAGTATCAAAACATGCCCCATTTTGGGTAATCCTTTGAATAACAGTTGTTTCAAGGACATTAGTTAAAAGGAAATATTCGTCGCCTGGAAGCGTTTGCCCCTGGCTTGTTGTCCAGGCAAACAACAGATTAGGAAAGTTAGCACCGGAATAAGACGGGGATACCAGCAACACTGGATCTCCTCCACATATAGTAGTGTCTGCAGGAGATAACTGCAAATTAGCTGGCAAACTGTCTACCTGAATAGTAACGATCTCCTTTCTAATGCATCCTGGTAAGGTAGCGGTTAAAGTATATATTCTGTTTGAGGTTGGGGTGGCTAATACAAAGAAGCCTCCAGGTTGCACCTGAAGCTGCGTTAAAGGCGACCAACTTAGATTTACATTGGCTGGAGAAGCAGTCACCGTAATAGGAACGCTGCTGCCTTTACAAACGGATGTATCCTGAACGCTTATGGCAAGATCAAGCTGCACCACGGCCACTGTAATGGTTCTAACTTCACTGCAAGAGCCAGAGGTGGCCGTCAGGGTATATATCGTTGTTTGTGAAGGTGTTGCAATAGGATTAGGTGCGAATGGATCACTCAATGAACCATCATTGGGCGTCCAGGTGTAAGTTGTTGCGGGCTCTGGGATAGTATTACCCAAAATTAAACTTTGCCCACTGCAAATGGTGGTATCATTGATGGTGTTCACAACAGGACCAACTGAAACCACAACGGATTCTGTTACATTCTGACAAACATTTACCACTTTAACTTCATATACGGTAGTGGTTAATGGACTTGCAAAAGGATTTGCGCAATCATTGCAGGAAAGTCCCGTTGATGGAGACCATGCATAAGACACCCCACCCGTCACCTGAAGTTGAACGGCGTTGCCATTACAGGAGAAGGTATCATTACTAACCCTTATGGGTGAATTCTGCGGCCCAAAAACGCCCTCCGAAGTTCCTGAAAAATCAATTGCCATTCCATCGAGTTGAATATTGCCTTGGAAATCATCTAAAAGGATGAGGTAAAATTTCCCAGCCTGCACATCAACTCGCCGAACAAAATCGTCGGCTGTCCCAAACGGAGGGTCTGTTCCGGGGGTAGCAGGACTTCCGCAGTCGAAATTATCCAAAACGGGCAACCCCGTTACCGGATGGATATCAGCAAGGCCGGTAAGGTCGGCGCCATCATCCCAGGATGAACGAATTGGCTGGTTATTCGCCGCAAAATCGCAAATTTCGTCAAAACTATCGATTGGCCCCCAAACATTAAAATCGATATCAGTTGCTTCATTTACATTGGCGGATTGCACCGCAAATCCAAATTTCCCGTTGGTTTGTGCCTGAAAGTAAAAAAAGGAAAAATTGAAGCCTACACTGGGATTCAAAAAGCACCCTGCATTGACACCGTCCTGAATAAAGCCAGGATCCCCCTGAGCAGGAGTTAATGGCATGAACTGAGGGGCATTGTCGCAGCCGTTCAAATTAAGTGCGGTTTCACAAGTAGCATTTGAAGGCAACGTAGGTGGGGGGGCATCACAAACCTCCGGAGAACATTGCCAGGTCATTTGAAAACCTTCATCCTCAATACTGTTATCTGATTCAAATTGTATGGTGAGGCAACCAGCAGGCAATTGAATTTCCTGATTGTTTCCAGCTCCATCCAACTCCTGAACCAACGTTAAATTGGCTCCTGAACCTTCAAAAATTCTTATATAATCAAAATCCGACTCCGTGCTAAAGTCAATAAAGTTGAGCTTAATGCATTGATGGAAATCCGAAGGGCATATCTCAAAACTCAGATTTTCGTTGCTCTGGTAGTCGCCATCCGGACCACCTGAATCCCACAGGGTTCCGGTGCAACTGGAAGATCCCGGCACGTCACCTATGTAAATATCCGGTACGTAAGGATTAATGCACAACTTAAAAGTGCCTGCATTCGGGGACGCCGTGGCTGAATAATCATTGACTCTGATAAAGTATGGCACACCTGGTGTAAGGTCAAAAAGCTCCATATGAACCTCGTTAATGTTCAATGGCGCAGCCAAACAGGCCAATTCTGCCAATCCATTGAAAATACAGTCGCCCCTGTACACCGCAATCTGAGGCATTTCCATCGTTCCATTACCTGCAATATTTCCCCACAAATCAATGGTTACATCCACAATACTACCATCTGCAGGCAGGATAAACTGAAACCAGACATCGCGATCCGCCAGGTTATTCCAGCAGGAAGGAATGTTGGCGGAGCCGTCAATATTACTGGTAGTGGCATTAACATTGGTAAACTGCCCGGGCTGGGAACAGTATGGCACCTCACCCAAGTCGATGATGCCGGAACAATCGTCATTTATGGGCGCTTGAGCGAGTGCTGAAAAGGAAAGGAAAACGGAAAGGGAAATGGCCAGAAATGCTTTCATGAAGCAATAGAACGATTAGATGAATAGTGCTTGTTACCTGCTTTTACAGGATAACCTTTCGGCAGAGGGCTATTAAAAATCTTATGGGTCAAATGTACGCAGGTAATGCAATTGAGGGTGTACTAATTCCATACTTAGCAGACAACCGACCAATTTTAGTACAAAATTACCCTTCCCGGGAAGAGATAATCTGCGACATTTTCTTTGCGACAGATTGATTTACCTTTGCGGTGTTATGAATTCACCTCTTGCTGTAAAAATCATCAATCAATCACCATTCCCGCTGCCGCAGTACGAAACAACCGGCAGTGCCGGCATGGATTTGCGTGCTAATCTTGAAAACCCTGTGGTTTTGGGGCCACTGGAGCGCTCACTCATTCCAACAGGACTGTTTATTGAGTTGCCACATGGGTATGAAGCTCAAATCAGACCCCGTAGCGGATTGGCCGCAAAAAGGGGGTTGACTATGTTGAATTCACCAGGCACGATTGATTCCGACTATCGGGGTGAGATCAAATGCATTGTTGTGAACTTATCCAATGAATCACAAACCATTGAACCCGGAGAGCGGATCGCACAAATGGTTATTGCCCGGCATGAACAGGTAGAGTGGCAGCAGGTAACGATTTTGCAGGACTCTGATCGCGGTGCGGGCGGTTTTGGTAGCACCGGCAAGCAATAATTTTCACTGCCAGTGCCTTTCAAACATACGATTTATGAAAATCATCATCCCTATGGCCGGTCGTGGTACGCGTTTACGGCCTCATACACTAACAGTTCCCAAACCATTGATACCAGTGGCAGGGAAACCCATCATTCAACGACTGGTTGAAGATCTGTCAAGCTCCTACCATGGCTCTATTGAGGAAATTGCCTATGTGGTTGGCGATTTCGGGATCGAGGTTGAAAAAGAATTGATTGCAATTGCGGAAAGATTGGGCGCCAAAGGAAAACTTTACCATCAGGATAAAGCCCTGGGAGTGGGTCATGCAATCGCTTGCGCATCTGACAGCCTGAATGGCAAGTGTATTGTTGCTTTTGCGGATACCCTGATTAAGGCTGACTTCAAATTCAACGATCTGGAGGATGGCGTGATCTGGACACAAAAAGTAGAAGATCCCAGCTCTTTTGGGGTCATTAAACTGGATATGGAGGGGTATATCATCGACATGGTTGAAAAGCCGGCAACATTTGTGTCAGACCTCGCCATTGTCGGGATCTACTATTTTAGAGAAGGTGAAAAGCTTAGGGATGCTTTGCACCATATTATTACCAATAACATTCGGGAAAAGAATGAGTATCAACTCACCACAGCACTGGCCCATTTAAAAAACCAGGGCGCCAGATTCAGAACCGGACAAATTGAAGAGTGGCTGGATTGTGGAACCAAAGAGAATATCCTGCATTCCAACGCCAGAATGCTTGAAATTCATCAGGAACAAAAGCTGATCGCTGCAACTGCCCTTGTAGAAAACAGTGTAATCATACCTCCATGCTTCATTGGTGAAAATGCAGTGATCCGCAACAGTGTCATAGGGCCGCACGTAAGTGTTGGGCATCATTCCAAAGTAGAAAGTACCATCATTAGCAACAGTATCGTTCAAAATCACGCACATCTTAAAAATGCCGTGCTGGAGAGCTCTTTGATCGGAAATGCAAGCCGATACGAAGGGTCAAGGTATGCCCTGGATCTGGGGGATTTTTCTAATTTTTCTAAACGGTAATCACTTTTTACCAAACTGATAAAGATCGCTGTGGATAATTCCAGAAACCTCCCAGTGTTTGGATTGTGCAAACACGGCTGTTGCCCATATCCAGGCAACAAGCAGGCAAGTAGTTTTCATCATTGTTAGTGATTATAGGTATAATTGACAGAATCTAAGAAAAAATCATGCCATTCGAAGATGTAAATTCCGTTAATCTTTACCTCTAAAACATGGGCTCCCAAATTTAATTCCGAATCCAGCCCCCCTACCCCCCTGTCTGCCCTATATTTTTTGGAAAAATAGTTTGTCTTGGTTTTTTTATCAGAAAATAGCATCGTACTTTTGCAGCCGATTTAATCAAAGATTTTTCCAAAGTGGGTATGAACTTTGTTCGCAAATATAGTTTAGTACTGATTTTCAGTGGTTTGTGCACTTTTGCTTTCGCACAGGCCGGACACGAACACCACGATCACCCTCACACTGCTCCTCAGGAACAGGCAGCCGATAAGGCTCACGAGGGCGAACATCATGATGCAGGCGCTGAAAATGCCGGTCACGAGGCCCATGAAGAAGGCCCATGTGGTCACTCCCTTAGCATTGAACCCGAATTTAATGCTGGCGACAATGCCGTCCACCACATTTCCGACGCCAATGTGATCCACGTGATCGGAGATATTTACATTAACCTCCCTGTTATCCTTAAATCAGCTAAAGGCTGGAAAGTAGGAACTACCGGAATGTTCCATGTACATCATCATGGCAATGGCGAATTGGCCAATGACGGTTATGTGCTGGTTCACGGAAGTGTGATGCGTATTCTGGATGAGAAATTCCAGCAAGGAGAGTTCAAAGTTGAAGATTATACCCACCAGGTGGTTGAAGAGGGTGGAAAATCCAAAACGGTTTACAATGCCCTCATTGATGGTCAATGCCTTCGTTTGGAGTCTAAAACAACTTACGACGGTGGTATTCTAGGTGGCGGAGTAACTGGATTCTCTGATTTCAGCATTACCCGCAACGTGTTCACCATGTTACTCACTTTCGTGATTCTGTTTCTTATTTTCCGCATAGTGGCGAAACAGGCTACACGTACAGTGCATAATGCTCCAAAAGGCCTTCAAAACTTCATCGAGCCTTTCTACACTTTTATCCGGGATGAAGTAGCCAAGCCTAATATTGGTCCGAAATACGAGAAATACATGCCGTACCTGCTGTCGGCCTTCTTCTTTATTCTCGGTCTGAATCTGATTGGCCAGATTCCATTCTTCCCAGGAGGCGCCAACGTAACGGGGAACATCTCCATTACCATTGTACTGGCGCTCATTACTTTCCTGATTTCAACATTCAGTGCCAACAAACATTTCTGGGAACACACTTTGTGGATGCCAGGTGTGCCAGCGGTACTCAAAATATTTATTCTGACCCCGATTGAAATACTGGGCGTATTCCTCAAGCCATTCACGTTGCTGCTTCGTCTTTTTGCCAACATTACGGCTGGCCACATCGTGATCCTGAGTTTCGTAAGCCTGATTTTCATCCTGGGCAAAGCCGGCGAAAGCGTGGGCGGTGCTGCAGCAGGTGCTGCGGCTTCTATCCCGCTGACCCTCTTCATGATGACGCTTGAATTGCTGGTAGCATTCCTGCAGGCATTCATCTTCACGATGTTGAGCGCAACCTATATCGGTACGGCTATTGAAGAACCACACCACGATCATCACTGATCAACCCCATAAACCGAACACAACGAGCAATCAACATTCATCAATCATAATTTTTCATTATGTACGCAGCAATTGGTGCAGGCCTGGCAGTAATCGGCGCAGGTCTCGGTATCGGACAAATCGGTGGCAAAGCAGTTGAGGGCATCGCCCGTCAGCCAGAAGCATCCGGCGATATCCGCGCAAACATGATCCTGACTGCCGCTCTCGTTGAGGGCGCTGCTCTGGTTTGCATGGTATTGTCTTTCTTCGTAGCCGCTCCGAAGTAATTGTTCCCGGGCCGGCGCGAAGCGGTTGGCGACTCAATGGCCCGGATTTTTTAAAAATGTCTGGGGTTTTTACCCTTCCACATATTTTATCACTCATAACTCATCACTACGATGTTGTTTTTGGCAGATTTCAACGTACTCAAACCCGAACCCGGGCTTCTTTTTTGGACGACCCTCATCTTCCTCCTTTTCTGGTTCATGATGAGCCGCTTTGCATTTAAGCCTATCGGTAATGCATTGAAACAGCGTGAACTGGATATCCAGAATGCGTTGGACGAGGCAAAAAAGGCCCGCGAAGAAATGTCTCAGCTTCAGGCAGAGAACGAAAAGTTGCTGGCTCAGGCCCGTGAAGAGCGTTCTGCTATTCTGAAAGAAGCCAAGGAGGCAAAAGACGAGATCATTGCAGAAGCAAAAGAACGTGCCAATGCCGAATACAAGCGGAAAGTGGAAAGCGCCATTCAGGATATCGAGAACCAAAAACAGGCTGCATTGGTATCGCTGAAAAACCAGGCAGGCCAGATGGCCGTGGATATTGCAGAAAAACTGCTCCGCCGCGAATTGTCCAATAAAGCTGAACAAGAAGCATACGCTAAAACGCTTGCTGATTCCATCAATCTGAACTAAGACGTACAAAATGTCTGTAACACGCATTGCTACCCGGTACGCCAAATCGCTGATTGACCTTGCCCTCGAGCAAGGCAAATTGCCACAGGTAAGCGCCGATATCAATTCACTTGCAGCTGCGGCCAAAAACCGCGACCTGCATCTGATGCTGAAAAGCCCGATCATCAGCGCCGATAAAAAGAATGCTGTACTCACTGCACTCTTTGGCAAGCAAATGGACAGCCTGACGATGGCATACATGACCCTGCTGGTGAATAAAGGCCGTGAGGGTTACCTGGCAGAAATAGCCAACGAATTCATCGCACAATACAAAGCCCTGCAAAAAATCACTACCGTTAAGGTGATCGCTGCAACACCATTGAGCGATGTTGTAGTAAACGACCTAAAAGCCCGCTTGCTTGCCAGTGGCATCACCAACCCCAATCTTGATATCGAAACCAGTGTGGATCCAGAACTGATCGGCGGTTTTGTGCTGGAGTTCGACAACAAGCGTTACGACGCTTCAGTGGCCAGCAAACTGGCCGATCTGAATGCCGAGTTCACGAAAAACCTCTACATCAAAGAATTTTAATTCCATGAATCCAGCCTTGCAGTTGCAGGCGCCGGATTTCACCTTTTACGAATCAATAAATCAATATAAGTCATGGCAGACGTACGACCGGAAGAAATCTCCGCGATATTGAAACAGCAACTGTCCGGCTTCGGGGCTGAAACCAATCTCGAAGAAGTAGGTACAGTGTTGCAAGTGGGCGACGGTATCGCCCGTGTATACGGCCTGAACCGCGCACAGTCCGGTGAACTGGTTGAATTTGAAAATGGCACCCGTGCTATCGTATTGAACCTCGAAGAAGACAACGTAGGTGTCGTACTCATGGGCTCTCCTGACGGTATCCGCGAAGGTTCCAAAGTTAAGCGAACCGGCCAGATCGCTTCTATCGAAGTAGGCGACGGCTTCGTAGGCCGCGTAGTAAACCCACTGGGACAGCCGATCGACGGTAAAGGCCCGATTACAGGCGCCAAATACGAAATGCCTCTGGAGCGCAAAGCTCCTGGTGTAATTTACCGTCAACCGGTAAACGAACCACTGCAAACCGGCGTAAAAGCTATTGACGCGATGATTCCAATTGGCCGTGGCCAGCGTGAGCTGATCATCGGCGACCGTCAGACCGGCAAAACCGCTATTGCCATCGACACCATCATCAATCAGAAAGAATTCTATGATCGTGGCGAGCCTGTATACTGCATTTATGTAGCATGCGGCCAGAAAGCTTCTACCGTGGCTACCGTAGCCCGTACCCTCGAAGAGTACGGTGCAATGGCTTATACGGTGATCGTATCTGCTTCTGCTTCTGATCCTGCTCCACTGCAGTTCTATGCTCCGTTCGCAGGCGCATCTATCGGCGAATTCTTCCGCGATACCGGCCGCCCGGCGCTGATCATTTACGATGACCTGTCTAAACAGGCCGTTGCATACCGCGAAGTATCTCTGCTCCTTCGTCGCCCACCAGGCCGTGAGGCTTACCCTGGCGACGTATTCTACCTGCACAGCCGCTTGCTCGAGCGTGCTGCTAAAGTAAACCAAACGCAGGAAGTGGCCCTGGCTATGAACGACCTTCCTCCAAGCCTCGTAAAAGCGGGTCTGGTAAAAGGTGGCGGTTCTCTGACAGCACTTCCGATCATCGAAACACAGGCTGGTGACGTATCTGCGTACATCCCAACCAACGTAATTTCCATTACCGATGGTCAGATCTTCCTGGAGTCCAACCTGTTCAATGCTGGTGTTCGTCCGGCCATCAACGTAGGTATCTCTGTAAGCCGCGTAGGTGGTAACGCACAGATCAAATCCATGAAGAAAATCTCCGGTACGCTGAAGCTTGACCAGGCTCAGTACCGCGAGCTGGAAGCATTCGCCAAGTTCGGTTCCGACCTTGATGCTGCTACCCAGGCTGTATTGGCTAAAGGCGCCCGCAACGTGGAAATCCTGAAGCAGCCACAGTATAGCCCGGTTTCAGTGGAAAAGCAAGTTGCTATCATCTACCTGGGTACCAACAACCTGCTTCGCGATGTTCCGCTCGATAAAGTTCAGGAGTTCGAACACCTGTTCCTGGAGCGCATGGAAAACAAACTGCCTGAAGTACTCGAAGAGTTCCGCAAAGGCAAACTGGAAGATGCCAGCCTCGCTAAAGTGCGTGAACTGGCAGCTGATCTGGCAGGCGGTTACAAAAAATAATGATTAATTGGGGAATGTGAGGAATGTGGTTAATGTGGGGAATAAGGGAGATTGGTCAAATGATCCATATACACTACCCTCACCACATTAGCCACATTACACTCATTACCCACATTCAAAAATTCATATATGGCTGGCGGATTAAAAGAAGTACGCGAACGGATTAAGTCGGTAATAAATACACAGCAGATTACGAAGGCCATGAAAATGGTATCTGCTGCGAAACTGCGCAAGGCACAAAATGCCATTGTTCAGGTGCGCCCGTATGCCGATCGTCTGAACCGTATGTTGTCCAACATCCTGTCTAACCTGGATGGTGGCGCCAATACCAGTTTTGGAACGGCACGTGAGGTAAAAAACGTGTTGGTGGTGGTAATCACTTCCAATCGCGGTCTTTGCGGTGCATTTAACACCAACATTTGCAAGGAAACAACCTCTTTGATCAATGAGAAGTACGGCAAACAACGCCGCGATGGCAATGTAAGCATGCTGTTCATTGGTAAAAAAGGCTACGACTATTTCCGTCGCCGTTTACGTGATGTAACCTTCATCACCGACTTCATCGATGTGTACGACAATCCTGCTTATGAAAATGTAAGTCGTGTGGCACGTGCGCGCATGGATGAGTTCTCCACCGGCAAATACGATGCTGTAGAAGTGGTATACAGCCGCTTCAAAAACGCTGCTACTGTATTTCCAACGGCAGAACAATGGCTTCCGGTGCCTAAGATGGAAACACCAGCGGGTGTTAAAGTGGCCAAGGCCGACTATATTTTTGAGCCGGATCAACAGCAATTGCTGGAGACTTTGGTGCCTAGCATCCTGCAACTGTCGTTCCATAAGTGTGTACTTGATACACAGGCTTCTGAACATGGTTCCCGTATGACGGCCATGGACAAGGCAACTGAAAATGCAGAAGAACTGCTCAAAGCGCTCAAAATTCACTACAACAAGAAACGTCAGGAAGCCATCACCACCGAGCTCGGTGAGATTGTGAGTGGTGCTGCGGCTCTGGAGAATTAATAGCTTAGTTGTTTCGAGGATATAAAAAACACCCCATTGGTTATTCCGATGGGGTGTTTTTTTATGTTGGTTTGTTGAGGGTTGGGAATGATATGGCCCCTCAACGAATCAAAACAACCTTACCCGTCGCCACTTCTCCTGCATCTGTCCGAATCCTGTAAACATATTGACCATTCGCAAATGGCAACACTACCACTGCCTTTTGGCATAAAAACGCAACGTTTTCTTCAAGGCAAAGCCTTCCACTCATATCAAACCACATTACCTGAGCCTTTTCTATTGGCGAAAGGGCAATTAGTCGAACAAGGCCGGTATTTGGATTGGGGCCGGCAATCACCTTAATCAACTTTTGTTCCGGCGCACTGTCATACAAACTCAAATCTTGCACTGGCCTTTTCCATACGCCATGACTGGCAACCGATGCATAAACAAAATCATTGTCTGCTACCAGGTCATGAATAAACAAACCAGGGAGTTCTTCCGTAAATGGATGCCAGTGTTTACCGCTATCCTGGGAAATCAAGATACCAGCTCCATAGGTAGACAAAAGCAAAAAGCTATTAACCTCTAACATTACCGGCGAAATATTGGCATTGGATTCCCGCAGGCCAATTGGAGCATTGGACTCCTGCCAGCTTTGCCCTTGATCCATAGATACAAAATTGAAAAAATCTCTTTGATTCCGGTCATTCCTTGCAATGGTTAAAAGGATCACATTGTCCGATGTTGTGATATCCGTTATGTAAGTGAAACCCGTATCCGAATACAATTCGATCTCTGGCAAGGCAAGGCTCTGCCAGGTGTTACCCAAATCTGCCGAGGTGTATAAGCAATTACCATATCTGTTTGCGGCAAATACCATTTGACCAACAGCACCTGCAAGCGCACCGCTACCAGATTGGGAACACGATGTAACTCCCGAAAAGTCAAGAAAACTCCAGTTGTTACCATAATCAGTAGTTCGGTACAATGGGAAATTGGTTGACCAAAAAGTGTTATACAAAAACAGCGCATTACCCAGCGTAAAAAATCGGGTTCCGGTAGGCACCTGAGGCCATTGCGACAATTCTGTGCAAGCGCTCCAACTCTGGCCCTTATCATCAGATCGCAATACATCATAGGTATTCATACATGCAAGCAGGCGCCCATCCAGGCTCACCAAATCATCCGAAAACATAGAAAAGCCAAGCGTTTGGGAAGGCGACGACTTAGTATCCCAGGTATTCTGACTCAAATCGTGGACAGCCATTGACTGGTTCAAATCTGCAGCATATGGATCTGAAACAAACAGATTGCGATCCATTATGGCCATCTGATCCGGGAAACTGGCGTAACCAAGCCGTTTTCCAGTTCTGAAAAAATGTTTTCCCGAATCCTCAGACCTTACGATACCGGTTCCAAACTCATAACCAATGATATAGTCACCTTTGAATACAAAATCATTCAAATGGATGGAATCAACTGCTTGCACAGCCCAGTGTTCCCCCTTATCATTGGAAACCAATAGCTGATCATATGCGCCTTTGGCAAAGAGCACACCTTCTTTTTCCTGAAAATGCTGAAGGTAAAACGGAAATGGCATTGCTGTCCAGCTTCCTCCGCCATCTACAGAAAGCCATAATTTTGAATATAAAACCCCGACACTCGTCATCAGAATAGAATCGCCTCTAATCAAATAATCTCCAATGGCCAATGAGTCTGGAGTAGAAGCAACCAATCCCCAATTCTGCCCCTGCATTTCTCCTTTGAATAGCTTATTGGCCGAAAAACCCCATAGCTGGGTTCCATAACGCCGGATATTAGTAATTGGAGCGTCTGAGAGGGTATCCATAAAGTTTCTTCGCCATTGCACACCGCCATCAAACGACTCCCAATTGGTATGTATGACCTGGTTATCCTGTATCCTGCTGGTTGAAACCAGTATGTATGCATTATTTCCAGAGTAAATGGAACTAAAGTAATCAGCAAAACCTGGTGTGCTTATTTTCTCCCAGCTCTCACCCTCGTCATTGCTCTTATATAAATACATACACTTACAGGCATCATCCCGCATGGAAACAATGATCTGGCTGCTGTCCTGATTGATGGAAAAACTATGACAATTAAATAACGGTGGAAGGTCCGGGACTATTTCCCAATCAAGTCCATAATCATCTGATCTGTAAACACCTTGGGTCGTACCTGCCAGTACATATTTACCTGCATCAAGGAGAAAGGCATTGTAGGTTTCAGGTCCATTAAGTGGCGTCCATTGAGCAAAAGCATAACATTGAAAAAGACAAAGGCAGCTTAATAGGGCTAAACGATTCATAATTTGTAGTTTTTGTTTGATTGGATCAGTAAAGTTAATGATCCAATTTTAAACCAATTGAAACCAATTGAAATCAGTTGAATCATCATATCAAGTTAATCCCACACCAAATTAAGCCCCTCAGATACGTATTGGGCTACTTTAGTATCCTTGCTAATCAATGGAATTTTTAATGAAATAGATTGCCATATCAACAACCTGTCAAAAGGATCTTTATGGTGTGTACTTCTGAGCAAGTGTAATGTTGCTGCTGTTTTCGGATCAAGTGGTAAAATATCAAAATCAATAGCCAAACATGCGCCTGGAAAAACATCCGGGGTAATGCCATCCAACATTAATTTCCCCAAAGCGTATTTGAGACTAATTTCCCAAAAACTAATAGGGCTGACCAGGATCTGATTAGAAGGATCTTCCAAAATATCACGAACATTATCCGATAATTTTGAAGAGTCGATTAGCGCCCAAACCATGGTATGGGTATCAAGCAGGTATATCATTGGCCAAGAAATTCTTCTTCAGTCATCTTAAAGTCTTCCTTGAAAACTACAGTTGCCTTACCCTCCAGAATACCGAGGATTCTCTTTCCATTATTCCGCATATTTTTAGGGATAAGATATGCCACCACTTCTTTGCGCTTGCCATAGGCAATCGCAAACTCTTCCCCAACTTGAACCGCTTTTAAGACTTCAGAGAAATTGGTTTTGAAGTCACCTACTGTCAGAATTTTCATATGCTTTTTTTACAAAGGTACATTTTAGTTGTCAAGTTGTCAAGAAAAATAATTAATTAAATGTGCACACAAATTATATAGCAAGTCAAGTTGTGTGTTATGTACTCTTATGACCCACTGTTTCAACTCCGGGTCACAAGAGGTTAGGTTTCTGGTTATTGGCTCTCCCATAAATAATGCCCCATTAGAAAACATTCTGACGGGGCATTATTTATTTAATCCAATTCTTTCACCCATGAGGATCACATAGGCATAAAAACTTACTTTTGAGAAATCCCCGCAGCGAAGGTTTTGATCGCTTCGTACTTGTCTCCTTCTTTTTGGAGAAATTTCTCTGGTTCATTTAGATTGTTTTGGATGAACCGCTGTGTTTCACTATATTTTTGATTTGAGATTGCCTGGATTTTTTGGTCGGTCCAATGACCTTTTAATCTATCCATGACTTTGATAAACACTGCGGGATCAGGAAGGTCGATAGCCATTAACTCGTTCGCGTAAAATTCAATCTGGTTGATGCTTGCACTTTGTAAAAAATCGTACTGATTTACTAAAGTAGCAATAGTAACCTTCCTAAGGTTGTTGTAAAAAGAATCGGACTTATGTTTTATTAACACCTCTTGACGGTAATATTCATCGACTGCTTTCCACGAAAAATTTTGTGGATTAAAGATGAATTTATTTAACTCAATGTCTTTTGGGATAACACCCAAGGACAAATTACTGGTTTCTGTGGTATTAACAGGGACCACCGCATCTTGTGGTGCATTTTTTTGGCAGCTTACAAGGAGAAACGCCATTGCGGTTGTATAGAAAATTGACTTTTGCATAGTTTAATTTTTTTAAGGTGAAGATAGATAAGCATCCTTATTAAATATCCGAGGGGGGGCAACACGTATTCTGCGCCGAAGTTCCAGTTATTATAGTAGTACCTGTGAGTTGCCATACACCATTTGATTGCTGAGTGTATGTATGGAATGCTCCGTTTGTACCTGGTGTACCTTTGCAACAGTCATCGCCAGTAGTACTGTACGCGGTTATGCCAGTTGCATGTTCTCCGCATTCGCAGTTTACGTCTGCGTAGAGAGCAAGTGAGTGAGTGATCAACATGAGGAATAAGAAGACAAATTTTTTATTTTTCATTGTAAAGAAAATTTGGTAAAAAAGTTTTTTAATTCTACTACAAAGAAAAAAAAAAAACTGAGCCGACCAATACCCCAAAGGTTAAAGTTTTTCTTCCCGTTTAGAATCCTCCGAGTTTTCATAAATAGGTTCACGGGAAA
>DLXL01000295.1:0-699 GCA_003448025.1 Saprospirales bacterium
TTGAAGGGTTTGAGGGGTTTGAGGAGTTTGAGCGTGGGCATCGCCCAACGTGGAAAGATAAGGTGAATGAACGCGTTTACCCAAAAAGAATTTGCGTCTACACATTATAGGTTAAATAATAGCCGAAAATCGTGGTTGGCACAATTTTGGCTGAAAATAAGTCGCCTCCCGCAAGTTCTAATACCAACCAAAGCAATTGCGCATGAACGGACAACCCTTACACGCTGTTTTTCAGCAGTTCTCGCTGTTGTCGTCGCTTTCGGAGGCTGAGCTGCAACGACTTGCACTCATAGCCGAACGCCGCACGGCACCGCGTCACTCCTTTATTTACCTGGCGGATCAGCCAAGCGACTATGTTTGTCTGCTGGCATCCGGCGCCGTAAAAATCGGTATTTTTTCTCACGATGGTCGGGAGATCATTAAAAACATCCAACACCCATTTACAGTTTTCGGAGAACTTGGTCTTGCCGGTGAGCAATCCCGGGTAGAATTTGCCTCTGCTATGAGTCGCGATGTTGACTATTTTGCCATTCGGGTAGAGGACTTCCGTTACCTGATGCAGCAGAACTTCGGACTTTCCCAGGCTGTAATGTTGTATTTGGGCGATCGTTTACGCCGGGCAGAACGCCACTGGGAATCGTTGATTTTGAAAGATGTTCGCACCCGAATTGTTGAGTTCCTGAAAGAAAGCGCGGGCGA
>DLXL01000295.1:838-1104 GCA_003448025.1 Saprospirales bacterium
CGTGGGCGTCAGGTAGGCTTCGAAACCTTGGTCAAGCATGGCCTTACCCAACAGGATATCGCCAATCTGGTGGGTGCAAGTCGCCAAACAGTTACTGCCATTTTGAATGAACTCAAGAAGTCGAATTTAATCCATTTCAACCGCAATACCATTCTCATCCGGGATATGGATAAGTTGAATTGAAATCTTTCCCAAGTCCTTCAAGAAATTAAAAGGGGCCGTCCGCAATCGTGGATGGCCTCTTTTTTTGGTTTATGGAGTTTATA